>CAYNGS010000142.1:0-7007 GCA_964396625.1 uncultured Flavipsychrobacter sp. | reverse complement strand
CTCCGTGCACACAGACACAGAGAACAAGGTGTTCCATATTGTGATAGAACAATAAGAGCACACATAAGAAATACTATAAGAGCCGGCGAGATCGCCGGCTCTTATTTAATTATATACGCGACAGCGAAAAAGTTAAACTGAAATAGGACCTGTAGTAACCCAAATAATACGCCGCTGATTTGCCATGAAAAAATTATTCAAAAAATACCAAACCTGGATGGCATCTTTTGTTATGCCGTCAACTGCTTTTCTACTCATTATTCAGTTAACTTTGACAACCTGTAAAGAAAAATATTATGCTTCAATTTGAAAAATTTACTCTCGCCAACGGGTTACGTGTAATCGTACACGTGGACAACGCGACACCAATGGCGGCCATGAATATCCTTTATGATGTAGGCGCCCGCGATGAGGACCCGAACCGGACAGGCTTTGCCCACTTGTTTGAACACCTCATGTTTGGCGGAAGCGTGAACATTCCTTCTTATGACGAACCGCTGCAAATGGCGGGTGGAGAGAACAATGCTTATACAACGAACGACATTACTAACTATCATTTGCAACTGCCGCTAAAAAACCTGGAGACTGCATTCTGGCTTGAGAGTGACAGGATGCTGTCCCTTGATTTCAGCCAGAAAAGCCTTAATGTGCAGCGAAAAGTGGTAAGCGAGGAATTCAAGGAACATTACCTCAATAAACCTTATGGCGATGCCTGGCATCAACTCAGGTTACTAGCCTACAAGCAGCATCCCTACCAATGGCCAACGATCGGGAAGGACCTGAAACAAATAGAGGAGGCGCAGCTGGACGATGTAAAGTCATTCTTCTTCAAACACTACAGGCCGGTGAATGCAATTCTGTGCGTGGCGGGAAACGTCACAGTAGCCCAGGTAAAAGATCTTTCCGAAAAATGGTTTGGCAATATTCCGGCCGGTGAAAAATATGTGCGGATGCTGCCATCAGAACCGGCGCAGCACGAGGCAAGAATTCATAGCATGGAGGCAGATGTGCCGCTGGATGCGCTATACAAGGCATGGCACATGAGCGGCCGGCTCACCCCACCCTACTACGCTGCCGACCTTATAACAGAAATAATGGGTAGCGGATTTGCATCGCGGTTGTACCAGCGGCTGGTGAAGGAGAAACAACTGTTCAGCAGCATCAATTGTTATCATACCGGCAGTCTCGATCCCGGGCTATTGGTGGTGGAAGGAAAGATACGTGAAGGAAGGAGGATCGAAGATGCAAATAATGCTGTAGACAGCGAGATAGAAAAATTAGTGGCGGGTGGTGTGACCGACAGCGAATTGCAAAAATCGAAAAACAAAATAGAAGCAATGATCGCCTTTGAAGATATGAGCCTTCTAAGCAGGGCAAATAACCTGGCATTTTATGAGCTCATGGGCGATGCGCAGCTTATAAACAAAGAATGGGAGCATTACCAGTCCGTAACATCAGCATCGTTACAGCAAGCGGCAAATGACATTTTCGAACCGACTAATTGCAGTACATTATTTTATAGAAAAAAGGTCTCGCAGCCAGCATAGATCACACTGCCGTCAGACTCCGAAAAATTTTCGAAAATCCAAAGGAAACCCTTTGGATTTTTTTATGCAGTTAAGCTTCTTATCCCGGCTGCCTGAGCACAACTCATTTCATATTAACCCACAACGAGCCGTACTGATGAAAATCAACCCATGCTCTAATTTCCATCATTTGGGGCACAGTGAATAATTCAAAACTTTGCAGTCGAACAATCTAAAAAGGCAATTATGAAAACGAGATCGATTACTACCGGTGTGCTTTTAAGAGCATTTTTTCTGGCTGGGTTGCTGAGTCTTTCCCTGCAAGGTATAAGTCAGAATGGCGGCGGTACTTTTGTTGCTGGCCCGCTGATGAACAGAACACGTATTGAGCCGTTCTTAGCCACTTTAAGTGACGGCCGTGTAGCTGCTTTCGGTGGCAGAGAATCAGGTTTTATCTCCTGCGAATATGCGGATTTTTATAGTCCGGCCGCAAACACATTTACGGAGATACCGATGAATTTTCCACATGACAATAGCTATGCCGTAAAGTTATTTGACGGCAGATATTACATCATCGGCGGCTCCATGTCGCTCGGCGTGGCTCCCGGCTATCCGTCATGCGAGATTTTTGATCCTGCGGCAAACACCTTTACCACTGCCGGGTCTATGGACTATGCCAGGATGTGGATGGTGGGCGCACAGTTGAACAACGGGAATATCCTCATAGCGGGCGCATGGTACGACAATACCGCAGCGGGTGTTGGCGAATACTACGATACGGCTAGTCATACGTATACGCTTACAAATGCGGTAGTAGTGGCACGTTCCAACCCACTCATGTTACCAACTACAGATGGCGGGGCGATATTGTTTGGTGGCTGCCCTCCATTCGGTGGCTCGGTGTACACCAGCGTAGAGTATTATTCCCCGTCAGACAACTCATTTCACTCCGTAAGCAGCGAGTTGATGCCGTCTGACCCCGGATGGCTGGTTACCGGCACACCGTTTCACAGACGCCCGTATGCCGACTTAAGAATGAGCAACGGCAACTACCTGATCGGCGCGTCAAAACCAGGGGAATATGCACTCTTGTCTTTTGATCCTGAGGCCAAATCATTCACCAGGATTTCCACAGCTGCTCCCCTGATGGATGCATTTACCAACGGTGGCTTCTACGACATTGTCTTAAACAAAACGGCAAATGTGGCCTATCTGCTTGGCGTTGATTCAGGGTTTGACCCATTGAGAATAAGTGTGGTGCAAGTAAATCTGACAACCGGCCAGGTATATCATCCGGGTACCACGTTTACACTGCCCGCATCTGAATATCTGTACCCGTCTATCGCATATATGCCCTCAAATGGAAAGATATTATTGGAAGGCGTCTCTTCCACAACCGGCGACTACTTTCACGCTACAGACAAATCATATATTATCACCCCCTCAGCCGCATTAGAGACAGGACAGATCGCAGCGAATGATCTGAATGCGGTTTGTTATCCAAATCCTGCGACGGACCAGGTCAATTTCAAATTGGCAACCGGACAAACCGGATCACTTGAGGTGAGGATTTATGATATCTTGGGCAGAACCATTGAAAATCAATTCTACACGAGTGCACCATCGGTTATTTCTTTGCCGGTACGCAACTTACCAGCCGGCATGTACTTCTATGAGATCAGAAACAATACGTCAATTGTAAGAGACCGGTTTATTAAGGAGTAACACATTCCGAAGCACCCGGCCATTGGGAGGCTGTTCAACAGGAAACAGCCTCCCTTTTTTCCAAATTATTTATTTCCCTTTAACAGTTAGTGGTGCGCTTTTTATCCACATTCCGGCAGAACAAAAGGACTCTTTTATGAAAAAGATGATGCTGATAATATTGCTGATGTGCGCCACTGTCGTTAGCAATTATGCGCAAAATAAAGATTGCAGTTGCAGGAAAAAGGTGGCCCATCATAAAACGCATAAACATACTGTTGTATCCGGAACCACTGCCTTACAACCGAATGACTGTTACACTTACAGAAAACATAATATTGTTGTGACGGAATGTCCCAACGACTTCAGCGGAACCGACGGTTTCAACCTTGAGCGCACCTACACCGGTTACTATCCCGAAAAGGAAAGCAGTGCGTTGGATCCGGGTACAGATGTGTCAGCGGCTCTGAGCAGCAGGCAATTTGCTGTTTCCAGCCCGGCTTTTACTAATTTCGGAACTATCCCTGCAAAGTACACATGTGAGGGCAGCAAGGCTAGCCCTCCACTGACGATAAATAATATACCCTCGGATGCCAGGTCGCTCGCTATTGTTATGTACGATCCTAATGCTACATCAAAAGAAAGTTTGACCTACTGGCTGATATGGAATATAGATACGGCGCAAAACATTCCGGAAAATTTCGTCAGTGATAACGAAAGCCTGAATTCTGCCAAAGAGTGGGGATACCAGGCCGCATGCCCTGTGTCTGGAACACACTATTATCATTTTGTGGTGTATGCATTGGATACAAAACTATTACTCAACAGGTACACGACTAAGGGATCGCTGGAACGGGCAATGAAAGGCCACGTGCTTGCCCAGGATGAACTGGTAGGTACCTACAACCGACATTTGGATTGAACACAAATCATATAACGAACGTTAGGGAGTTGCGATTGCGTGACTCCTTAATGTTATTAAACTGGCTCTCATTAAAAAACACTGTCGGCTACTCATTCGATAATACATGGATAAAGATGCTATTCAATAAAGGTCTAATGCCCTAAAAAGGCTCTTCATTAGTTAAAAAGTGTTAAAATGTATGTACGTACATACATTTTTCAGATCAATTTCGTTTACTTCGGATAACTCAATGTAATTCAGTATGAAAATGTACAAAAAGATCGTCGGCGTTTTTGCAAACACAATAGCCGTGACAGGGGGAACGTTCATTATAAATTCGTGTGTGCACCAGCCTTATGTGCTGCCGGTGAATATGCGTACGGGCGATCCGACTATCTGTTTTGAGCGCGACGTACTACCCATATTTCAGTCAAATTGTGCAAAAAGCGGCTGCCACGATGCCGGCTCGCACGCAAGTGACTATGTACTGGATAACTATAACGACATTGTAAGGAAGGGCATCGTACCGGGGAATACAGCGGCAAGCAGGATATGGGAATCGATGACCATAAGATCTGATGAAGGAGGCATTATGCCGATGAATGCGCCATCGCTCTCGGCATCAGAACTTGATGTGATACGTCGCTGGATAGGAACCGGGGCGATCGATAGTGGTGCATGTGCGACCTCAACATGCGACACAAATAATTTCACTTATAGCGGCGCAATAGCTCCGCTTATGCAATCGCATTGCACAGGTTGCCACAATTCATCTGCAGCGGCAGGTGGCAGCCTGATGGATTATGCAAGTGTTATGAACGCCGCAGTAAACGGAAGATTGATCGGAGACATTTCGCACCTTGCAGGATACAACGCCATGCCTTCGGGCGGCACAATACTCGACGAATGCCAGATCACCCAGGTAAAGAAATGGGTGGCTGCGGGCGCGCCGAATAATTGATAGACCGGATCCTGGAAATTGACAGACTGTCGGGATTGTCGCCAGCACCGCTAAGCCTGCACCGCTGCACTATCCTCTCCTGCCGCAGTCGTGCTTGTGCTTACCTCGCGGAATGCTGATGGTAAAAGCTCAATATTGTGTTTTTCGGCCACCTTGATAAGTATGGGCATCAGCACGGAGGCTCCCGGTATCAGTACAAATGGAACAAGTACTCCGGCGAGCTTTAACGAATCGACAAATTGCGTCTTCAAGATATGTTCTTCGTCGTCGGATATCTTACCCTCCCTCATATATTTCTCTACAATCAGGCCTGCTTCCCTGGTGCCGTCATATTCGATCTTCAGGCTGTGGAGAAAATGATGAGCGCCATTCTCAATTTTTTCTACGATAAGTATCTTATCCATTTGTTTTGCAAAAGTATGAAGGTATTCAGAAAGATGAAGAAAATATCCGGGCACGCCAATGTGCTATCTCACTATTTCGTATAGAACGCACAAACTCAGACGCTCATCATCAACCAGTAGCGGATGCAAAAAGTCCGTTACTTTCTTCATGCCGATCTTTTCCATTACATGCACCGACCACAGGTTGATTTCGGGCGCCATTGAATTTATCTTTCCAATATCAAGTTCATTAAAGGCATAACTGAGGCACCGCCTCGCGCCCTCGGTTGCCAGGCCTTTGCCCCACTCCCTTTTGCGTAAGCGCCACCCGATGTCGATACAGGGCGTAAAGTCTGCTTCAAATGTCTGCTCCGACAGGCCAATAAACCCTATAAACTCACTGGTCTCAAGTTTATCGGCAGCAAAGTAGCAATAACCTTTTTCGGCCATCTGCTTTTGCATTCGCTTCGCAAATGCCTCGGTCTGTTGCATATTTTGCACACCGGGAAAAAACTCCATAACGTCGGCGTCCGCGTTGATCTCGGCCATCGGCACAATATCAGCAACTGACCAGTTTCTGAACCCCAATCGCTCCGATTTAAACAAATATTTTCGTCCTTGCTGCATTGACCATTATTTGATTTTGCCACACACCTTTAGTGCGATCAACTCTGCCTCGCCTCTACAAATCTCCTCAGCAATTCCACAGCTACATTCCAGTAAAACACCATGTGCCTGTAAATAGCTTCAGTGGGAAAATTACTCACCGTCACTGTTAAGATAGTTCGCGCATCCTCCGGCGCAAGTCGGAACTCAAATACCGTGTAGTTCTCCGCATCGTCTGTAAGCCTTGACAGCGAACTAAGATGCGTATAACGGAGTAAGCGTCCCGGCTCAAATCGCTCAACGATTCCCTTATTGGTAAATCCGGTCTTATACCAGTCTCCGCGAACTACTATCGGCTCACCCACCTTCCATTCCGTAACTACTTCGATCGGCGTTTCAGACATCCAGCGCCGCATCAATGAGGGATCGGTAAGAGCAGCCCACACTGCTTCGGGAGTGGCATTGATAGTGATCGTCTCACTAAAGGTTTGTCCGAACGACATTTGATATCGGAAAATGATGCTACTGCTTCCGTAAAGTTATTGCTTGGCACCAGACCAGGCATAATGAAAAAGTTAAAATCGGCATTCAAAATTCGACAACGAGATAAAGGCATTTTATAAACGGCGCTTCTAATATACAAAAATAACGCTATCTTTTCGCGATTTAGTACTAACTTGTTCCACGCTAAATGGTTTTTTTGTTGCAGCGCATGAGACCCTCCATTATGACCTGACTGTTTTTCTTCTAAAACCGACTGTTATGCAGTACAAACTTACAGATGGCGAGGTTCCGGAAAATGAACCGGCTACAACTCACGATAAACACCAGTCGCTGTTGCAGGCAATAGATGGTATAGTGTGGGAGGCAGACGCACAAACTTTCGAATTCATCTACGTCAGCGATAAGGTCACCGACATACT
>CAYNGS010000141.1:0-7066 GCA_964396625.1 uncultured Flavipsychrobacter sp. | reverse complement strand
ATTCAAAAAGTCACGGCAGAAATTCGCGAAGCGACAGCGACCTTATAGACCGGCCAAAAAATGCGCGGTTCAAGTAAGCTGCGGGATTATCGCAGCCTGTCCACGCTCTTTACGAGCTTCTCATCTCTCCGGATACCGAAGATGGCCATGATGATAAACACAAAAGCCATAGCGGGCAGTATGGAGCCTATCCAATAGGTGCCACTCGAAGGTGGCGGCGCTATTCTGCCCACACGGGCCAGGGTGAGCGTGACGAAAGATATTACTGCAAGAATGCTCACAAAACAAAGGCTCAGCTGCCGTTTGCGATTGCCGAACAGGAAAATGGTGATCAAAGGAAACATGGTCATTACCAGTGCGATGAGCATGGAGGGGTAATGATCGGTGACACGGAGCGGGCTGCCGGGCGTATCAACACCATTGACGAGGACGTGTGTTTTATAAAGATCGAAATAGAATACGCCTGCATTCAGCAGCGCTGCTATAAAAAGCCAGAGGGATTGTTTGCGTTGAATCATGTTATATTGATTAGCTGATGTGATGATTAGCTGATGTGCTGATTAGCTGATTTGTTTTTTCTGATGATCATATCTTTGATTTTGAGCTGGCAATAATTTTGTTAAGCACACGGCATATTGCCTGGGCTTTACCGATCAGATCTTCGCAATTTGGCAGGTTTTCTGACCTATTGCAAACTTCTAAATAAAATTCCACTTCATCGGCTTCTTTTGCAGCTATCTTCATTTTGTGTACAAAATCTGCTTTGCTTTCTGCATTTTGCGCTTCTTTCACATTTGCACCTATAGACAAAGACGCTCTTAACAGTTGGTTTGATAAAGACCACTTTCTAAGGCTATCAAGCACCGCGCAAAATGACACCGCCGACAAAGCAAAATCAAAGGTCAGTTGCACAATCAAGTTATCCTTTTTCAGGTCGTCCTGCATAGAATAATAATTAGCTGATTAGCTTATGTGCTGATTAGCTGATCGACCGGTAAGTTAGTGAATTGCGTTTTCATTTTTTCGCTGATTAGTTATGTTAGTAAATGACACTTTCAGTAACAGTAAATTGTCAAGCAAATTACCCATTTTGTTTCATCAGCAAATTTGCTAATCAGCACATCAGCTAATCATCAATTGATCATTTCTTTTCCAAAAAACGGTACAAGAGCTGCGGGTATTTTTATTCCTTCTGGGGTTTGGCTGTTTTCGAGCAGGGCGGCCATGATGCGGGGTAATGCGAGTGAACTGCCGTTGAGCGAGTGCACCAGTTGCATTTTGCCGTTGCTGTCTTTAAAGCGTATTTTCATCCTGTTGGTCTGGAAGGTCTCAAAGTTGGATACTGAGCTGACCTCGAGCCAGCGTTCCTGGGCGGCACTGTATACCTCGAAATCATAAGTGAGCGCGGATGAGAAGCTCATGTCGCCACCACAAAGCCTGAGGATACGATAGGGCAGTTCCAGGGACTGAACCAGTTTTTCTACATGGTGCAGCATTTCATCGAGGGCTTCATAGCTTTTGGCGGGATGTGAGAGCTGCACAACTTCCACTTTATCGAACTGGTGAACACGGTTGAGGCCGCGCACATCCTTGCCATAAGAGCCGGCCTCCCGGCGAAAGCACGGAGAGTAGGCGGTCATTTTTACCGGCAGATCATACTCGGGTATTATTGTGTCGCGATAGAGGTTTGTAACTGGTACCTCGGCAGTTGGTATCAGGAAAAAGTTTTCTGTTGTGACATGGTACATTTGCCCCTCCTTATCCGGCAATTGGGTGGTGCCGAAAGCGGAGGTTTCGTTGACCATGAACGGCGGACAATATTCTTTATAGCCTGCGCCGGTATTGTAGGTAAGGAAGTAGTTGATGAGCGCACGCTGCAACCGGGCGCCCTGCCCCATGAAGACGGGGAAGCCACTGCCTGTGACCTTGTTGCCCAACTCGAAATCGATGAGGCCGTACTTCGCGGCCAGTTCCCAGTGGGGCAGTTTTTGCGCCGACAGGTCGGGTATATCGCCTACTGTGCGGACCACCTCATTATCCTCCGGGGTTTTGCCGAATGGCACACTTATATGTGGCAGATTGGGGAGTTGCACCAATGCTTCATATTGTTCGGTTTCGAGTGCAGCAAGTTTTTCAGATACGGTCTTAGCCTGTTCTTTATTTTGCGCCACCTGTGTTTTAAGCAGCTCAGCCTGTTCTTTATCGCCCTTTGCCATGAGCTGGCCAATAAGTTTTGAGGCGCTGTTTACAGCCGCAGCAAGGTTATCGTTCTCTACCTGCAACTGGCGGCGATGTTCGTCAAGGCTTATTATTTTATGTACCAGGTCGGTATCCTTAAAATTCTTCTTCTTAAGTCCTTCAAGTACCAGGTCTTTATCTGTTCTGAATAGCTGTATGGGTAACATATTAATTATAGTTGGGACGCAAAGATAGCAGACAAAGTCCAATCGACGATGTCATTTCGACGTTAGGAATTCGTTCAAATAGAAAAGAAAAGTTTGCTAATATAACCGTCTTATTATTTTGTTACGTTATGAATACGCCTGATAGTCTCCTCCCTGCCTATTATTTCGGCTATGGCAAACACGCCAGGCCCATATTTTCCGCCTACGAGCATGATGCGCAGCGGGAGCAGCAGGTCTCCTTTTTTAAGGCCGTGCTGTGTCATCAGATCGTTAAAACCGGATTCAAGGTCGTGGTGCGTCCAGCCGGACTGTGTGGCGAGTGCGCCGGCCCAGTTTGTGAAGAATTGCTGTTTCTGATCGTTCCACTTTTCCCTGATAGCAGCGATCTCGGTTATTTCGGGTGTGGCGAAGAAGAAATGTGCCTGTGGCCAGAAATCGCTGAGCAGGTGGCATCTGTCTTTTACGAGGGCAACCACTTTTTCAACGAGCGCGGCATCTAAATTTTCGGTTGCCAGGCCTTTGTTTTTCATTCCCTGTTCGATGAATGGTGTTGCGAGCCTGGCCAGCGCGGCATTGTCGGTATTGAGTATATATTGCTGGTTGAACCATTTGGCTTTCTCAAAATCAAATTTAGCGCCTCCTTTATGAACGCGTTCGATCGAAAATTTGGCGACGAGCTCGTCGAGCGAAAATATTTCCTGCTCGGTGCCGGAGTTCCAGCCCAGCATGGCCAGCATGTTCACAAAGGCCTGCGGCAGAAACCCCATCTCTTTAAAGCCACCTGTCGTTTCATTTGTTTTAGGGTCGGTCCAGTTCATAGCAAAAACCGGAAAACCGAGGCGGTCGCCATCGCGCTTACTGAGCTTTCCATTGCCGTCAGGCTTCAATATGAGCGGCAGGTGGGCCCACAAGGGCATGTGTTCCTTCCAGCCAAGATATTCCCAAAGCAATACATGGACCGGTGCGCTGGGCAGCCATTCCTCGCCGCGAAACGCGTGGGTGATCTTCATGAGATAATCATCTACCACCACGGCAAGGTGATAGGTGGGCATACCGTCTGCTTTCAGCAATACCTTGTCATCTACCAGCGAACTGTCGAAAGATATTTCGCCGCGTATCATGTCGGTGAGTGTGACGGTGTGGTGACCGGGCATCTTTATGCGTATGACATAAGGGGTGCCCTGCTCCAATAACTTCGCCACTTCGGCAGCCGGGAGCGACAGGGAGTTGCGCATCTGCATGCGCGTGGTGTGGTCGTATTGGGGTACTGAATGTTCGTCTTTTTTCAGGTCTTTGCGCATCCGCTCCAGATCTTCAGGCGTGTCGAATGCATAGTATGCATGACCCGAGTCGATCAGTTTTTTTGCGTATTCGCCATACAGGTGTTTGCGTTCGCTCTGGCGGTATGGGGCATAAGGACCGCCTACTTCAGGGCTTTCGTCAGGTATAAGCCCGCACCATTTGAGGCAGTCCATAATATACTGCTCGGCGCCGGGCACAAACCGGTTTTGGTCGGTGTCTTCGATACGCAGCACAAAATCGCCGCCTTGTGAGCGGGCAAAGAGGTAATTATACAGAACGGTGCGCACACCGCCGAGGTGTAAACCACCGGTTGGGCTGGGCGCAAAGCGAACGCGAACTTTCATAGGGTAAAATTAGTCAAAATGGAATTAGGGATTGGGGATTTGGAATTGGGAATTTGGATTTGGTGGGTTACATCTAAGACAAAAGCAAGACAATGAGACCGATCGATCCCAATTCCTAAATCAAAATTCCCGATTCTGGTTCTAATGATGGTGGTGATGAGCTGCATGCGCATCGGCCAGCTTGAAGAAGGCATCTTCTTCTATTTCCTTTTCTTCCACGGTGAACTGTGTTTCGAGGAAGGTGAAGAGCTTTCCGAACAAAAGACGGCGATAAGTTTCGTCGATCATTTTTTCGTCTTTGCTGATCTTGGCCATGTAGCCATCCATCCAAGGGGCCTGGTCCTCGTCATCGGGGCCGAGGCCGAAGTAGGCAAGTACGCGTGTTTTAATGTCCTTGTTCACCTCGTCCATGCTCACATCTATATGATTGTCGGCGATGAGCTTGTCAGAAATAAGTTGCCAGCGGAGCTGATGCTCGAAGCCGCCAAATTCATTTTCCACTTCTTCAGCCGATTTTGACTTTTCGCCACCCTCACGCATCCAGCGTTTCAGGAAGGCGACAGGCAGGTGGATGGGTGTGTTGTGCACCAGCATCTCGTATATCTCGTTCTGCAGGCGCTCGCCGGCAATACGATCGAATTCGCGCGACAGTTCTGCCTTGACCCTTGCCCTGAAATCTGCTTCGTCTTTCACCTCAGCATTCGCAAAAACCTGTTTGTACAGTTCCTCTCCCAACTCCTGCGGTACGAGCAGGCCAACTTTTGTGATCGTGAGCCTGTACTGCTGATCTGCCGCCTCATGGCCTGCCTTCAGCGGGTCTTTCAGGAATGCATCGAGCTCTTCGGGGGTACAAACATCGGCGGGACGAAATTCGAGGGTGTCGCCGGGTTTTTTGCCCATCACCATTTCCTTCAGTTTGGCAGGCATTTTTTCAAGCACTTCGGTATCTTCTATTTTCTTGTCGGCTTCGGATGCATTTCCTTCTGCATCGATGGGCTCGTAGGTGGCGTAGATAAGATCGTCTTTATTCACCACTGCATCCTGAGACTCCACTTTGCCATAGCGGCGTTTGATGCGGTCTAACTCGTCATCCATCATTTTGTCGGTGACCTGTATCTTGTAGCGGGTAAGGTGCGCTTTATTTTGAACGGCCGGAACATCGAACTCCGGTTTAATGCCGATCTCGAATGCGAAATCGATATCTGCCGGTGCGTTCATATCCAGTTGCTGCCGTGCCTGGTCGGGCATGATCATTGGCTGGGCAAATATGGAGAGTTTTGCCTCCTGCATATAGTCTTCCAGTTTTTTGCCGGCGCTTTTTACCACTTCTTCGTTGAACACAGACTGGCCATACATTTTGCGCAGCATACCTGCCGGCACCATGCCCTTGCGGAAGCCGGGGACGTTGGCTGTTTTAGCGTATTGTTTCAGGGTTTTTTCAAAGGCGGGCATATAGTCATCCTTTGCCAACTTTACGGTTATTTTATCATGCAGTGTACCTATGTTCTCACGCGTTACCGTAGCCATATGATCGTAGTTTTATTCAGTTAAAAATAGCCGGGATCAGAACCCGGCCGGTGAAAAATGTGTGCGAAGATACAACTTTCAAAAAAAACGCTAACCTGATTTTTCCTATTAATATGAAATCATAGTTATATCGACGACGGAAATGCATTCGTTTGCCGGTGAATGGTTCCAAAGCGTTAGGGCTTTCTATCGGTTTTCGAAAGCAATGGACGGATTTTCAGCATCATCAGTTATTTGTGAAAAAAAGGAAAATAGCTATTTTTATTGTCTAAATATATTTTATATGAAATGTCTTTATTTGATGTTGATATTTTCATTTTCTGTTGTGGTTTGTAAGGCACAGCAGGACTTGCTTCCCGAGCTTCGGCTGTTCAACAAATTTTGTGCGAAATATGCGCTGGACGGAAACCCGAATGTGAGCGCAGATACTAACCTGATAGCGATATGGAAAATGGACGAAGATGTGGACAAACACAATTATTTTGTGCTGGAGCGGTACGATTACTATAATTATGCATTCACTTATATGAACCGCGAAGGGTCTAACAGGACCTACGAAAATGTGGGAGCGTTCTTCTCGAAGATAGGGAATAAGGACTTTATCAACGTACAGTTTTACGATCCTGGTACCCGGACTTTGGGATACTTTTTCCTCAAGATAACAGATCGCGACAGCCAGGGCGGGAACATGACTTTGTCGTTGGTTACTGACACAACGCTAAAAGATATTGCCAGCCGGGAAGCATTGCGGGAGCGGATAACAAAGAATCTGAACAATCCCGATTATTACGGGAAGCCGGTGCATTTTCATAGAAGACTTCCGTTGATGTACTGCAAATAGGAGTATGAGATCTGATATGAAATGAAAATCGGAGTGTGCAGCCTCTCCTAAATTTCGAACTGTTTATGAGGATTTGAAAGCCATTGAAGATTTCTTTGGATCTGCATAGGTGCTGTGACGATACCCGATCGATATGACGACGATGTCAAAAAAACCTTTGTATTGCCCGCAACGTGAGCCACCTTATGCATTTGGGTTTGTTTTTTTTGAATTCAATGACGGTTAAAGTACATCTTCTTTAACATAAGAGCATTGTCAACAGCGCTACCAATTGTATTGTTGAAATAGGCGAAAACTGTTGTACCACGTTTGATGTGGGCCTTAATTATTTTGCATTGCTCTGCTAAAACGTCATCGGCATAGCTTCCATTATAATCCCCCTTTTCTCCGTGAAAACGAATATAAACGAGATCTGCTAGTACCGGCAGAGGTGGCGTTACAGATTTTGGCATATCATGAATGACCACTGTAGCGCCAAAACTATTTATTAACTCATATACCGTGCCGTTGTACCAAGAGACATCCCGAAACTCAACTGCTACACGACATTCCAGTGATTTGGTTAAGACCTTTATCTGATGAAGCAATGTTTTCAGCTTTTGAAAGCAAGAAGATTTAATGCCCGCCGGAAACTGTAGCAAGAAGCA
>CAYNGS010000140.1:0-7066 GCA_964396625.1 uncultured Flavipsychrobacter sp. | reverse complement strand
AACCACAAAGGTTGCTCCTGCCCCTTGCGACTGCCAGTGGTAGTCGGCTATGTTTGCATAATTGGTATCATTCAGCAAATGGGCATGATCATCAAAGTTGAAGCCAAACACATTGAGCTTGCTGCCATTGTCGCCATTGAAGGTCACTTTGCCAAACATATCATTGAATTTATACGGCAGGCCGCTGGAAAAGGGTTCTCCAAGGCTGCCATATAGGGACTTGGAAGTCTGGTCGAGGTAGCTGCTTTTTGCCGTAACGAGGAAAGTGATACCAGAGTTCTTGTCTTTTTTCGATTTTACGATCGGTCCGTCCAACAACACGCGTGTCATGATGGGCGACACAGACACTATGCCGGAGAGTTCGTTCTTGTTGCCGTCCTTTGTATGCACGTCTACAATGGCAGAAGTGCGGTTTCCGTATTGTGCTCCAAAACCGGCTGTGTACACGTCCACGTTCCGAATAGCCTCCGTTTCAAACACAGAGAACAGTCCAATGGAGTGGAAAGGGCTGTAAATGGTCACACCGTCGAGGTATATACCCGTCTGCGCAGGGGAGCCGCCCCGGATATACAGCTGCCCGCCCTGGTCGCCTGTAAATATTACGCCGGGTATTACCTGCAGGTACTGAGCGAGGTCGGGCTCACCACCGGCGCTGGGCAGCAACTTAAGATCGCGTGGTGTGATGTTGGTAACACCCGTATTGATGTGCGTTATTTTGTCTGTCTTCCTGCCTGATACCTGTATTTCCTTCAGGCCCACTTCACGAGTGGTCAGCAATATCTTTTTCGAAACAATTGCATCAGGCAACAGGTTAACAGAAATGACGCTGGAATCATAACCCATTGCCGTAGTAAGCAGCGTATAGCTGCCCGATGGCAGCGAAATAGAAAAGTAACCGTTCACATCTGTCTGCACACCAGTCTTTGCATTCGTCACCATCACATTTATGTAGATCAGCGGCTCGCCTGTTTTCTTGTCATATACAAATCCTTTAATTGTGCCATTATGGCCCTGCGCAAATGCGGAACAAGAGAACAAAATAAAAGCAACCAGGAGGCATACGCTTTTCTGCATAAAAAAAATTTTTTCTATAAATTTTAAAAAGGTAAAAGGCTAAATGCCTTTTTAAGTGTGACAAAGATAGGTATAACAGTATTGCAGACAAATGGAATATTTTTGCAGTTCAATTTATTTTATCGGTATTTGTCGTAATTTTAAAAATATAACAAAGTATTATGAAACCTATAATTTTATTCCTTGCATTTACCCTTGCAATTAATATCTCTCACGCACAAACGCCACAACACTATTCCAGGGCAAAGATTTATCTCGACGCAAACAGGCATACCATCCGCGACCTTTCGGCCTTAGGATTGGCCGTTGACCACGGCGAGTACAAACAGAACACTTTTTTCATCTCTGATTTTTCGGAGCATGAAATAGCTAAGGCACGGAATGCAGGCTTTACGGTTGACATCCTGATAGAAGACGTTGTAAAACACTACCAGGACCAGAACAAAAAGCCGGCAGCAAAGACTACCAGCGTAAGCTGCAGCAGCACGGCCCCTGCCGTTCCTGCTCATTTTCATCTTGGTTCCTACGGAGGTTTCTTCACGTACACAGAAATGCTTAGTATACTCGACTCCATGCATACGCTATACCCTTCCCTTATAAGCGTACGACAGCAGATAGATACTTTTCACAGCATACAGGGCCGGCCTATTTACTGGCTGCGCATATCCAATAATCCGTCGGTAGACCAACCCGCCAAGCCGCAGATGCTTGTCACATCGCTGCACCACGCACGTGAGCCGGGCAGCTTGTCGTCGGTAATATATTATTTATGGTACCTGCTGGAAAACTACAGTACGGACAACCACATCAAAACCATTATCGACAATACCGAACTGTATTTTGTTCCGTGTGTAAACCCAGACGGATACTTATACAACATCGCGCTTTCGCCCGGCGGCGGCGGCATGTGGCGTAAGAATATGCGCGATAACCTCGATGGCACGTTTGGTGTGGACCTGAACCGCAATTACGGATTCGAGTGGGGATATGATGATGTCGGCTCAAGCCCCATGACGTCTGACGATACCTACCGCGGCACGGCCGGATTTTCGGAGCCAGAGACCCAGGCTATAAAATGGTTTTCAAACAACCATCATTTCGAGATTGCGCTAAACTACCATACTTATCACAACGATATTTTGTTCCCTTGGGGCTACGTACCCAACTTTCAGACGGTGGATTCAAATATCTTTTTTGATGATTGCAATTATATCACGGAATACAACCATTACCGGTTTGGCACCTGCAACCAGACATTAAATTACATAGCCAATGGCGACTCTGACGACTGGATGTATGGCGATCTGTCGGGCAAACCAAAGATCTATGCCGCAACACCCGAGATCGGCTCAAACGACTATGGTTTTTATCCTCCCTCGTTCCAGATCATACCCGACTGCCAGAACACCCTCGAACAAAATATTAAGACGGCATCGTTGCTGCTGCCATTTGCATCTATTCATCATACCGATAATAAGATATTGATCCACTCGTCGGGTTACCTGCACTACGATGTGCAGCGGCTTGGTTTCCCCGATACCGGCACATTCACCGTGACTATCCTGCCACTCGATAGCTGGATGACCGTTTCCCCTGTGCCGAAAGTATACACGGGACTCACGTTGTTGCAGACGGTAAGCGACTCCATTAGTTACAACATCGCATCGGCCACACCCAACGGCCAACTGATCAGTTATGTATTAAACTGTTACAATGGTCACTACTATATTTACGACACTGTGCAGTTTTATTATGGCAAATACTACACACTCACTACCCCCTCTACTTCTTCGCTGGCCGGCTGGACAAATTTTGGGTGGGGCCTTTGCCCTTCCACCTTTTTTACACCACCCTCGTCTATAAAAAGCGCTCCGGCCTGCGCGGATAATTACGGCGATGGTGAAGACATTACGATATCCACCACTGCCCCGGTGGACCTTACGCACTCAATGGAGGCCTACCTTGAGTTCTATGGTAACTGGGGTATAGAAAAAGATTACGACTATGTAACGGTCAATGCATCGGTGGCCGGTACCGGCGTCTGGCAACCATTGTGCGGCAGATACACCGCGGCTGAGCCGGGCTCAGGTTTCCCGATGTATGATGGCCAGCGACCGATGTGGGTGCATGAACAGATGGACCTCAGCGACTTCCTGGGAGAACAAATAAATATCCAGTATGAGCTGGTAAGCGATCCATTCGTGAACGACCGCGGGTTCTATTTCGACGACGTAAGCATCACGACCGTTGAAAATGTTGCATTGAGCACCACCCATGTTTCCGGGGCGGCACAAGCCTTAAGCGTATACCCCAACCCTGCAAAGGACGAGCTCACCATTTCACTGACTGGCCCAGTCACGCTGCCGCTGCACGCTACCCTTTATGACTGTGTAGGACGAGAGGTGATGAGCCTAAACATCGATCAGCCACAGGTTGTGGTAAATGTGCAGCAGTTGCCTGCAAATGTATATTACCTTAAAGTGTATGGTAATGGGAAGGCCCTTCCGGTGCAAAAAGTGGATATTTTAAAGTAATTTCCCTCGGTTTGCGTACATTGGTAGTATGAAGATTTTCACAGCCGCGCAGATCCGCGCCTGCGACGCTTACACAATTTCGGCACAAAGGATCCGGTCCACAGAACTAATGGAGCGCGCCGCCGGAAAATGTGCGGAATGGATCAGGAATAACCTACCTAAGGAAACACTTTTTGTGGTGCTGTGCGGCCCCGGCAACAATGGTGGAGATGGTCTTGCCGTGACCCGGCTGCTGCACCAGCGCGGCTATGGCGTCAAGGCCTTCCTGTTGCAGTTCAGCAAAGAATTATCGGCAGATTGCCAGGCCAACCTTGACCGGCTGCAAAGTACAGACCGCGAACTTGCCGGCATTGTAAAACCGGATACGTTCATAACCGACATCCCGGCCCATATCGTTATTATCGACGCCATCCTGGGAACAGGTCTTAGCCGTCCTACAGAGGGCTGGGTAGCAACGTTCATAGAGCATATAAACGTACTGCCAAACCGGAAGATAGCCATAGACATTCCCAGCGGCCTGCCCTCAGATATCATACCGGATAAAGATGCTGCAATATTGAAAGTGCACGACACACTTAGTTTCCAGTTTTACAAGCGCACATTCCTGCACCCCGAGTCCGCGGCTTATGCAGGCAATATTCACATACTCGATATCGGGCTGGATCAAACCTTTATTGATGCTACTGCCTCCCAGTATAAAACGATCGAACGCGGAGACATTTCAGCGATATACAAGCCGCGCAATGAATTCGGACATAAAGGCACCTACGGCAGTGTACTGATGATCGGCGGCAGCTACGGCAAGATGGGCGCCATAACGCTTTGTTCGAAAGCCGCACTCCGTGCCGGCGCAGGGTTAGTGACTGCGCTGATACCCGGTTGCGGTTATGACATACTGCAAACTGCCGTGCCGGAGGTGATGTGTCGTACCACAGGCGAAACAGCAATAGACAAAATAGATGGCTGGGAAAAAATGACTGCAGTTGGCGTAGGGCCGGGCATGAGCACAGACAGTAAAACTGCAGCGGCATTGGCCGGATTCATCGACGCCTGCAAAGACCCTATCGTAGTAGATGCCGATGCGCTAAACATAATTGCCGGCCATCAGGACCTGCTGGCAAAACTGCCCAAGGGCTCCGTGCTGACGCCCCATCCAAAAGAATTTGCGCGGCTATTTGGCGAGAATACCAACACCATGATACAACTGGACCATGCCCGCATACAGGCCATGCGCTACAATATCAATATCGTACTTAAAGGGCACCACACTGCGGTTATCACAACCGAAGGCGAGTGCTGGTACAATATGACAGGTAATGCCGGTATGGCAACCGGCGGCGCCGGTGATGTGCTTACCGGCATAATTACCGGCTTGCTGGCGCAGGGCTACCAGCCTCATGATGCCGCCATGCTGGGGGTTTATCTACATGGACTTGCAGGGGATATTGCCGCTAAGGAAATATCGCAGGAGGCGCTTATAGCGGGAGATATTATTGAGTATTTGGGGAAGGCGTTTAATACGTTGTTATAAAATCGACGATACCAATTCTGTCAGGGAGTTTTCAAATACACCCCAGCCCATCCGTGCAATCCAGAGTAATTACCGCTCATTGTGATGCTATCTGCTCCATAATAGTAATTTATGATGTCCGGAAAAACAAAGCAATTGCAAGAACCACCAAGCAGGCGGAAAGCCAATATCTTTGCATCAGTGTCAATCCGCGTTACTCCATAGGTGCATGAATCCAATCCTAATTTGGGATCATTTACGATTGCGATCATGTCGTCTGTAATTACTACAAACGCAAGGGTATCATCTATGGTGTACGAAAACGGCAGGTATGGCACTCCGCCCGGCCCACTTGACCCCTGCTCGAAACCATGCCATATTCTCTGTGTTCGCAGATTATGAGTGATCTGGGCGTAGAACTTAGCTGTAATGATAATTGTCTTGTTGACTGTATATATGGCGTGCATGCTATCCGCTTTTATCACCAATGTAACCTGATAAGTACCCGGCAACGTATATCGATGACGCGGTGCGGAATCAGTTGAGCTGGCGCCATCACCAAAATACCACGTTACGATATCATTAGAGGGGCCTTTGAAGTGAAAACTTATCGTATCCCTTTCAACCATTGTCCCTGCATAAATGAAGTCAAAAGTTTTAAGCGAGTTATTTTTATCTTTTTTGCAGCTCATCTGAATTAAACAGAAACTCAAGAAAATAAAAACCAGTATTCCCTGTAAATGTAAAAATCTCATAAGGGCTTGATTTTTGCTAAATCGTGATCAAAAACGTAAATAAATTCAAACAGCAGTTCATGGTGAATAAATGTACTCGGAATAATCTGTATTGCCACCCGCGAATATTTTTTCCGCGAGATGAAAATTCAGGCTATCTCCCGAGTAATAATATGCGAGCCAACCTTCTCGCCTATTTGTGCCCTTCACGGAATCAAGCCCATGAAAACTGATCGTTTTCAATATCGTATCCACAGAATAGTATGACAACTGAAGAGACGCCATCGTCACGACGGTATCATTTATTATGCCAATAGCATATCCGGAACTTGATATTGTCTCACCATACAGAAACTGACCAAATTCGGACGCAGTGTAGTATCCATGCCAATTCCGGGGCTCATCCATCAAGTGTGTATATCGCTGTGCATATTCGAGCATCGGCGCTATTACAGTTATCTTTTTGGTGATCGTATTGGTATTGATTGAGTTGCCAGTAGCGGGCTTTGTCACAAGGGTAACGTTGTACGTACCGACAGCAGAATAAACGTGTACAGCAACCGAGTCCGTTGAGTAGCTGCCGTCGCCAAAATCCCAAACCGACACATCTGCGGACGGACCATTGAACCGGAACTTTGTAGGACTCCATACAACAAGATCCCCGCTGACAGAAAAATCATATGCAGGTGAATTATGTGATTTTTTACAGCCCGTAGACACAACGGTTGCAAAACAGGCCAAGCCTACAATAAGAGTAATGTCTATAAAACAAGAATGCCTCATAAGGTGTACCGATTAACGCTTTCGCATTAAGCTTAACAAACATACTACCACTACCATTGCCGCCCCTATCAAATTCAGCCAGAGAAACGATACAATATCCAGCACATAAACCGCCACCACTGTTATCTCCGCTAATATCGCAGCAACAAATACAACACCTCCTTTAACCCGCTTAATATAGAATGCAGCAAAAAATATGCCAAGAATTGTTCCGTAAAACAAAGAGCCTAAAATATTTACCGCTTCTATCAGCGAGCCGAGCCGCGCGGCAAACATAGCGACGCAGATACTGAATATACCCCAGCAGAGTGTGTGCAGCCGTCCGTAGTACAGCTCTTCAGCTTCAGAAAGTTCTTTGCCCGTCATCTTCTGCACATCCATGAGCGAACAGGCTGTAAGGGAATTCAGCGCGGCGGAAATAGACCCCCATG
>CAYNGS010000139.1:0-7079 GCA_964396625.1 uncultured Flavipsychrobacter sp. | reverse complement strand
CGCGCTTCCCTTCGGGTTCGGGTTTAGTATTTCATGTCCCATCTTGTCGCGCTTCGTCTGCAGGTAGAACGCGTTATGCTCATTGGGCTTTATTTCTATCGGCACATTCTCTACGATCTCCAAACCATACCCCATAACACCCGCTCTCTTTTTCGGATTATTGGTCATGAGGCGCATTTTTGAAACCCCAAGGTAACGCAATATCTGGGCACCGACCCCATAGTCGCGCTGATCGGTCTTAAAGCCGAGTGCAAGGTTGGCTTCAACGGTATCCTTACCTTCCTCCTGCAATTTGTAGGCCTTCAGCTTATTGAACAAACCTATTCCCCTGCCCTCCTGGTTCATATACAATACAATTCCTTTGCCGGCGGCTTCCACCATTTCCATGGCCTTCTGCAACTGATCGCCGCAATCGCAGCGAAGGGAGTGCAGAATATCGCCTGTGAAACAAGAGCTATGCACACGCACCAATACAGGTTCATCTTTATCCCATTTGCCTTTAATTAAGGCAAGGTGGGTTTCACCCGTATTTGTCTGGCGGAACGCAACCAATTCAAAATCACCATACTTGGTAGGCATTTGCACACGCACTTCTTCCTTGATCAGGGTTTCCGTTTGCAGGCGGTAAGAAATGAGGTCCTTTATTGAAATTATCTTAAGATCGAATTTTTTTGCAATCTCGAACAACTGTGGCAGACGGGCCATAGTGCCGTCGTCATTCATGATCTCTACCAGCACGCCAGCGGGTTCGAAGCCTGCAAGGCGTGCAAGGTCAACAGTCGCCTCGGTGTGCCCGGCCCTGCGTAGCACCCCTTCATCCTTGGCCCTTAGCGGAAAGATATGTCCCGGACGGCCAAGATCTTCGGGAGTCGTTGCCGGGTCAATGAGCGCCTGTACGGTTTTGGCCCTGTCCTGGGCACTGATGCCGGTAGTGCAACCGTGACCAATAAGATCCACCGACACGGTAAACGGCGTCTGGTGCAGCACTGTATTATGCTCCACCATGAGATTAAGGTTCAATTCGGCACAGCGGGTCTCGGTGATCGGTGCGCAAATGAGCCCACGGCCATGCTTTGACATAAAATTGATGATCTCCGGTGTAACATTGCGCGCTGCGGTGATAAAGTCCCCCTCATTCTCCCGGTCCTCATCATCAACAACTATTAGTAATTTACCTTTTCTCAGGTCTTCTAATGCAGATTCTATTGTATTCAACATATTTTAAAATAGTAGAAAGTAATTTACAGGAGATCAAACAGATGTCCCTTATATAAAGTACAAAGGTACAACCTATTAAGAACTAAGCCATAAAACCACGATTAGCTGGGATTTTCTGTTGCTGAACCGAGCGGCGGCATAAAAAATGACTGTTACTTTTGATGCAGAGGGTTGCAGCCTCACCACAAAAAACAGGCCCTTCACAACACCCAAACCGGCGTTCACACCATTTTGTGGAAACAATGCCTGCCCATATATAGCTTAGCAACAAGAACAACGCCATAGATATAAAAACGAAACGAAAAATTAATAATAATTTTTTTATATCTTGCCGGTGTTATAAGACCAAAACCAGCATCTCAGGATGCTGATATAGCGTTATATGCCCGGCAAAGTAAAAAAACAGAAAACGACAATATTTTTATCAGCAAAGTTCATTTTGCTGCTGATGCTTGTTTTGGGCATGGAACACAGCCTCGCACAGGCACAAAGCGACCAGCAGACAACGTTAAAGACAGCAAATCAACTGATTGCGAAGAAGAAATTCAGAAAAGCACACAAATTGTTACAAGCCTACCATAAGAATCACACTGCCGATCTCAATTCGATCTGGCTGGATGCGCAAACGCAGCTATGGTTAAATAATAATGCCAAGTCGGACCGACTATACAGGGATGCGCTGGCCAAGCACCCGGAGAATGATTACCTGAGATTGAACTACATCCACTCGCTGCTGGAGATGGGTAGCCTGCAGAAAGCAAATAATATGCTCTCTGATATGGAATCGGCTGGCAGAGATTATTCCGACCAATCGGTACTCAGGGCGAGACAATACTATTATGAGGGGAATTATAAGGAAGCATCGGCGTACCTGAAAAGATCTTACAGGGATGGAACTAATAACGACGAGGCAAATGCACTTTATGACGAACTGGCTGTTGCCAATGCACCTAAAGTCTCATTGAGCTCGGGTTATTTGTCTGACAATCAACCGATCTCTTACTTGATGTCTACGCTAAAGGCCGAAAAATACTTTAACCGCTTCCTTGATGTATACCTTAGCTGTGATGAATATCATTTTTCAAACCCTTCAACAGCAGATGCACCGATAGTGCGGTTGGGAGATAAGCTTTATTTTTCCAAAGCGGGGGTGCGGATAGACATCGGGGGTGGCGCCTACAAATTTCCGGTTAAAAATGAGACGGGTTTCACAGGCAACCTCAGTGTGAACAAAAAAATATCTCCTCAATTCGACCTGGCCCTGGGTATAGAACAATCGCCCTACGTTGATGCGAGGGCAAGTGTGGATTCGAACATTTCGGTAACGAGGTATTCGGCTATGCTGAACTGGCACAAAAGAAGCTGGCTTGGGCAGGCGGCAGTACTTAACGGGACCTTTCCCGGAAACAACAATGTGTATGCCGCCTATCTGTGGATATTGGCCCCCATTGCACGTTTTTCTTTCGGGCAACTATTATTAGGTGGCAGCAGCAGTTTCAGCCACTCCGAGAGGAACACATACACCCAAGTGAACTCAGTAAGTGAGATCGTGGCAAATTATGGCACTAACCCGTCGGTGGCCGGCGTATACAACCCTTACTTTACGCCAGACAGTCTTTTCATTAACTCAGCTTTGCTGTCCCTGAAATTAGACCTGTCCAAGAAGGTAAGTATAAACATCAACGGAGACGTAGGATACGGTTCGGCGCAGAACCCTTATTTATATCTTGACAAGGACAAGGCGGGGAATTTTATTGTTGCCAAGGGTTACGCTACATATTATTTTGTACCCTATGACGCTACGGTTTCATTCAGCTATCACATTAATAATAGCTGGTTGCTTTCGGCAAAGTACATTTATCATAATTCTTACTTTTTTACAAGCAACTACGGAAGCCTCAGTATTGAGAAGAGTTTTCTTAGCCGGAAGAAAAACGACCACGCACCTGCAGCTACGTCAAAGTTCTCGGGTATGATAAACGATATCGAGAGCCGGATAAAAGGATTGTATAGTTGCACCAGCGCCGATGATCTAAGAAGGTCGGTGGGCAGAATAAAAGACCAGCTTATCTCGCTGCGCGACGCCGAACAGCGGAAGAAAAATATGACCGAAGTATCGCCAGGCAGCGAGGAGGCCTACCTGGTAAAAGAACGTTACGATGACCTGACCGATATGATCAACGAGCTGAATGCAGTTGATCTGAATGACCGGGCTGAGACCGGCAATAGTAAGCAATGGCTGGTAAACAAACTGTATGATCTGACCTCCATCAGCTACAGTGGCAACCTCGATGACTTGTAACAAATGTACCTTATGGCATCCCATTCAAATAGCAAGCGAAACAGCGGATCCCGTTTATGGAGGTTTAAAGAAGCTAAATCAGTTACCTCATTTGAGCGTTTTATATTGCTCATTTTAGTTATTACCGGTATTCTTTCCATTCTGCGGTTTGCTGACTGGTGGTTCAGGAAAGACCATATCGGGAATCTCTGGTTGTATCTCGTGCTTAGCCTCGCATTCTGGTATTCGATCATTCGGCTGATACTTTACTGGATCAATTACCTCGGCATCAAAAAAGCAGAACACATTCCTCCTGCTACTGGTTTGAGTGTGGCTATTTTCACGACAAGTTCTCCGGGCGAGCCATTGGAAATGTTTGAAAAAACGCTGGAAGCATGCGCCAGGATAACCTATCCACATACTACGTATCTGCTTGACGACACACAGGATCCCGCTTTCAAAGCCGTTGCGGCCAGGCATGGCGCCGTATGGCTGGAACTGGTGGGGCTGCCCGGAGCAAAAGCAGGAAAGATAAACCGGGCACTGGAGCTTACAAACGAGGATTTCATACTTGTGCTGGACCCCGATCATGTACCCTTTCCTGAATTTTTAGACCACACACTCGGATACTTTGCTGATGAAAAAATCGGGTTTGTACAGGTGTCGCAGGCATATTACAACCAATACCGGTCGTTCACTGCCAGTGGTGCGGCAGAGCAAACCTATAATTTTTACGGACCAACGCAGATGTCGCTGTATGGCTATGGCTGCAGCGTGGCTATCGGCGCCAACTGCACGTTCAGAAAAACGGCTTTGCAAAGTATCGGAGGCCATGGCATCGGGCTTGCAGAAGATATCATCACATCTATACGGCTGCATGCGGCAGGATGGAAATCAGTTTACAACCCTGTAGTAGTAAGCAGGGGGCTGGTACCTGAAGACTTTGGTTCGTTCTGCAAACAACAGCTTAAATGGTCGCGCGGCGTTTTTGAAATGACATTTATGGAGTTCCCACGCTTGTTTCGTAAACTGTCGATCTGGCAAAAGCTATCCTACTTTACCATCGGCACATACTATCTTGTCGGGGCAACGCAATTCATCTTCACACTTATCCCGTTCGTGTTTTTCTTCAGCGGTGTTTTACCGGCAAGGATGGAATTCGCTGACTTTCTGATATATGGAGTGCCGGTGATCCTGTCGGGCATCGCTATCTATTTGTTTGTGCAGCGATGGCTTAGCGACGCTGAAACGGAACGCGGCCTGCACTGGCGTGGGATGATATTGAAATTTGCCTGCTGGCCGGTGTACCTGATGGGATTTCTGCTGGCTCTTGTGAATGCGGAAATACCGTATATACCAACAGCAAAAAAAGCAGTAACCGGATACACTACACCTTTCATCCGCCCATTGGTGGTCCAGATGTTTTTCTTCGTCACAGTCGTTTTCAGCATACTCACCTACCGGCGCTTCTATATGCCCGAAGGCGAACTGACCAATTCTGCTGAAAGGACCTGGGGAATGATATTCTTCGCTTTCCTGGCCTTCGTAATGGCCACAGGCGGCGTGTACGCGGCACTGGAAGCGAGAAAAATGAAGGATGAAGAACCGTGGGATACCATTGACCTTACTAAAACCGAGCAATTGACATGCGAACAGTAACCTTTAGAATATTGTCTTCATTGATAGCGATCATTATTTCGTCGCTGATAGTATTTGGGCTTTCCCACGCGGGACATTCCACCAAAGGGCCTATTGAAAATGCTATTTCTTATACGGGAGACGTGGTGAAGGACATCGAACAAAAACTGATAGTAGAGCAGAGAAGCGACAAACGCGAGGACAAGCTGGTCTGGCTGAAGCCATATTTCGGCTCCAAAAAGCTGATAACCAATCCGGGGAAAATACTTCTTGGGGCATTTGACAATGACAACAGGAATGGGTTTGAGAGCATCGTGACGCTGGAAGATTCCGTTCACACTACTTTTCCGCTCATACACATTTATACTGCATGGGGCAGCAAGCAGGATGAAAAATTCCCGGTGGCGCAAGTGAAGAACATTCTTGAGCTGGGTTCAATACCTGTTGTGACCTGGGAGCCGTGGCTGAGCGATTTTAGTGAAGAAACATATCCCAATCAGGCTAAACCCATTGACCCCAACAAGAATGGTATGAAAGATATTGCTAGCGGCGTTTATGACGAGTACATTTTAAAATGGGCGTCCGATGCAAAAAAGATAAACAAACCCATTTTCCTCAGACTCGGACATGAAATGAATGATGGCTACCGCTATCCGTGGGGGCCTCAGAACAACACAGCCCAGGACTTTATTGCCGGGTGGCAGCATGTGCACGATCTTTTCCAGAAACAGGGAGCGAAGAACATTATCTGGGTGTGGAGCCCCCACCCCGCTTATGAATTCAAAGACTTTTATCCCGGGGACGAGTACGTGGATTACGTTGGCGCCGGCGTGCTGAATTACGGAACCATAGCTGTGTGGAGCAAATGGTGGTCATTTAAGGAGATATTCGGAACATACTACGAGCAGCTTGCATCGTTTAAGAAACCTATTATGATCACCGAGTTTGGCTCACTGAATGTAGGTGGCAACAGGGCAAAATGGTTTGCGGCCGCGCTGGATAGCCTGCCGCAACACTATCCACTGGTAAAGTCAGTGCTGTTCTTTCATTTCTCTAAAGACAACACGACAACACCACAAACACTGGATTGGTACTTTAAAGACGACCATGCAGTGACCAGCACGATTGTGAAGGAAGTGGCCAGGTGGAGGCAGTAACTCTGCTCCGTTTCCAAAAACTTATTTTACGGTGGCAGTATATGTTTGATTGCTGGTGAATGGCAATGTTACTGCGGTCCAGAATATTGTTGAATTGCTGGACTGTGTCTGAACGTTAGAACTGGGATAGGCTAAGTAATATCCGAGATCGTAGGTAACGCCATTGTTTGGTACAGTTACATCTTCATACGTCTGGCCATAGCTAAACTGATAGTTTACGTAGTAATCAATAACATTCTTGCTGCTCTTGTTGGTCATCCTGAGGAAGAAGTAGGTAGCGCCTACATCCAAAGGCTGCACCAGCGTATCTTTTGTTGGAAAACTATTGTTGATGTCCCAGTTTATCGGTGAGCCGATAACACCGCCACCTGTAGTAATACCAAGCTGTGATGCTGCGCCCGAAGTGGTGGCAGTACCTGTGGCAGTACCCCCGTATTTTCCTGAGAAAGTATAACTACCGCCCTTGGGAATTGTCTGAGTTACCCCGCCGACTGTAATGGTGATCGGTGTAAAAGTATTGTTCTTGTAACTGATATATGTAGTTATGGGAGCTTCACAAAAAGTACCATAATACCCGGGGGGACAATTACAAGTGCCACCCGAGCAACTGCCTCCGTTCTGGCAAATAACGTTGCTGCAGGTTCGCTTTGTGCATGAAGAAAAAATTACCGTGCCGAATATACCGGCAGCAATAAAAGTCATCAATAAAACAGCTTTAATATTTTTCATTTTTCGGAGACTTTTTTTCATCTGCTAAAGTAATACTACTTATCAAAAAAACGAAT
>CAYNGS010000138.1:0-7092 GCA_964396625.1 uncultured Flavipsychrobacter sp. | reverse complement strand
CTGAAGCAACCAGCGACCAATCTCCGTTCAGATTGTCTAATATTTTATGATGACCCTGTAATGTCACGTTGTAAATGCTTTGCCGCACCTGACGGGTCTGCAGCTCATTCGATACAGCAACCGGACCTACAAAACCATGAAGACTATATCCACCTAATTGTGAGTCTGTCGTGTTCCTTACACGGTACTCATTCAACTGGGCATATACCACGGAAAGATCCAGCGAATTCTTATCATTGAAAGCATAGTCAACTTTAGATTCAACCCCGCCTCTCACATCTCTCTGGGAATATCGCCGCACAAGGATATCCGAAAATGGTTGCATATTAGGATCGTTTGGCCCTTTGGAAGGAGGGATCGTGGCATTCCGTACAAGAACATCAGAGTTAGGCCCACTGGCAATATCCTGGAAACTGCCCGCGACAATTACACCCAGCTTATTTTTCAGATACCGGTTCCCGATTGTAAGGCTTGAAGTAGCATTAGCGGGTGAGTGCAATGGTGTAGTGACGAGGTTTTTATAGGGAAACTCCGCAGGGGTGGCGCCTGTATTAGCCCCATCAAGTTCCGCAGGCGACTTCAATTTCGCTCCGCTCACGTCAAACTTCTGAAAATCCCTGTTTTGAAAAATGTCACTGTACCCTGCTCCTACGCTCGCTTCCAAAGTAAATTTACTTGGGGCATTCTTCATAACCATATTTACAGACCCGCCGGTTGCATCTCCTTCCATCGATGGCATAAGCGTTTTGTTCACCTCAAGTCTTTCCAGCAACTCAGCCGGAAATATGTCCAGGGGCACATAACGGTCCCTGTCATTCGGACTGGGCACTTTTACACCGTTCACCAATGTTGTGTTATATTTCTTCTCCATCCCACGTATAACCGCATAACGCGATTCTCCCGAATTCCCTTTGTCCATTACAATGCCGGATATTCTCTGCAACACGTTGGCTACCGTAATGTCGGGAGATATCTGTATAGCGTTCGCCGATAGAATATTCACCAGGCTTATCGACTGCTGTTCCGCTTTCGTCGCAAATTCGTCAGATCCGCCATAAGCAGATGCTTGTATTTTCACTTCGTTCAGTTCGTTGGCCGAAGAGGCCATGTAGAAACTGAGTTTCACAACCTGCCCCTCCGCGGTAACAACCACATTCGTGTCTATATTATCGTAGCCCAGGTAGGTGATGTTAATGAGGTAGGAACCCGGTGCCAGGTCTTTAAAATGGAAAGATCCATCCAGTTCAGTAACAAAGTTCTTACCGATCGACTTTATAGTAACATAAGCCCCCACAAGCTGTTCTTTGGTCGCCTTATCATACAGGCTACCCCTGATCTCAGCCGCCATGGAACTCCCTGTTATACCCAAAAACAAAAGCAAAAAAGCATAGTATCTTCTCAACATAACAGCTTGTATCCGGTTAAATTTTTTTGCTAACTAATTGTTCTGCTGCTTGCTATAACCAAAAATTAAGGCGACAGGATTGCAATTAACAAGCAGCATTATTTCATTTGCCAGCAAAAGTATTTGTCGTGATTAAATTTAAGTGCTTGAAAAGATTTGGTAACACAACCTTAATTTTCACGAAACACAGACTTAATATTTTGGTAACGTTGCGCTGATGCTGTAGTTAAATTGTCATCGATGATTTGTGTGCTGCATGTGACCCAAAGGAGCCGAACGGCAGGAACAGTTCACTCAATCGCCGCATATCCCTATAACGCTAACAATCAGGCGTTTCCCCGCTCATGCTGTTTTATGACAACTCAGTATGGCAGATTTATAGCTCTGCAGGTAGTGGCATTTTTTGCTGGTATCATTTTATTAGAATCTTTCAAAGCATAAATGCCAAAACTCGTTATGACTACCCCGATAGCGTCTGCCAGTCGCAGAAATTTCATCAATACAAGCCTCAAAGCCACTGCATTCCTCAGTATTGCCGGCCTCGGCATAATCGGTTGTGGCAGCAAAGACGATGACAATGATAAAAAAGTGTCGCCGCCCGAAGACCTTATGCAGGAACACGGGTTGCTCAACAGGGTACTACTCATCTATGATACGTGTCGCAACCACCTCATCAACCACCAGGATTTTCCTAAGGACATGCTCGGCAATGCCGCTGGGATCATCCGCACCTTCGTTGAAGACTACCACGAGAAACAGGAGGAGAACTACCTGTTCCCACGGTTTCAGAAAGCCAATCAACTGACTGACCTGGTACAGACACTGCTGCTGCAGCATAAGGCTGGCAGAATGCTAACCGACCAGGTATCCGGGCTATGCAAGCCCCGCGTTTTGTCCGACCAGGAAACCCAGAAACTCATCAAGGTACTAACAGACTTCAACACAATGTACCGCCCGCACGAAGCACGTGAAGACACCGTACTGTTTCCTGCGTTCCGCAAACTGGTGTCCCGGCACGAATATGACTCGCTTGGTGAAGAATTCGAAAACAACGAACACAAAATATTTGGAAGCGACGGGTTTGAAACTATGGTTGGCAAAGTAGCGGATATCGAAAAGGCCCTGAATATTTATGACCTCGGCCAGTTCACACCAACAAGATCCTGATGACGATCCATCGTTATCATAATTGCGGCCAAAGAAGAATTTCCCTTGGCCGCAACGTTATACCTCAATTACCTTGTTAAAAACCTTATTGCTCAACAACTATATGAAACACCCTATTTTCGTCGGCAGTATGGAGTGTCAGAATATACATGCCATTCGCAATACTTGAACTTAGGGAAACCACTTCGTCCAGCCTTCCGTTTTTAGCAGTTCGCTTATCCTTGTATACGGCTTGCCCAAGCATATCAGTAACCTCAATGTCTACTTCCTGATCAGACATGGACCCGACCCGGCCTTTGATGGCAAACGCACCTTTATTGGGGTTCGGAACGACCGTTATATCTGCATTAGGCGCCAACTGTGCCACACCTGTGCTGGTGGCATTGATATACACCCATTGGAACGATGTAATAGCACAAACTGCGTCACTGGTCACCATACACGACACAGAGTCCTCGCGCGTCAGTTCAAAGTCGTTGCTGACATAAATACTATTGGTTGCTCCCGGCATCGGCCAGCCGTTCTTGTACCATTGATAGTGCGGGGATGGTCCGCCGTTTACAACTACCGCGGTCAATGTGTCAAATTCATTCCTCCCAATTGTTGTTCCGGGACTTGCGTTAATACTCACGAGCGGCACAATTGGCGTATCTGTTGTTATCACTATCTCCCCGCTCGACACCACGTCTGTAAGCCGGCACAAATAATCACTCACCATAACATATCTCACCGAATCACCATTGCCGGGAACATATGAATAGGTGCTCCCCGTTCCTGCTATCACTCCATTGCTATACCACGTGAACACCGGGGATGGCCCGCCATACAGCGGTGCCGGCACACAGGTGATCAATGTGCCACTGCACACCGTATCGTTAGGACTGATGGTAAAATTAGCAACCGGGTTCACATACGGTTCTACAGCTTCTGTCATCGAGTGGCTTACCGTGGCCGGCAACACACAATGATAATTGCTGGTCATCACCACCTTTACAACATCGCCATCTGCCGGCGTGAAAGAATAGGTTGGCCCGACACCCACGCTGACACCATTGACGAGCCATTGATAAACGGGCGCCGCACCGCCGAACGTTGGCAAAGCGGTAAATGTTGACAATGTGCCGGTGCAGACGGTATCGCCCGGATTCGCGCTGATGTCCACAGATGCCAGCACAGAAGGCGTTATCGTTACCAACGCGCTGCCCGACATATCCCTGCTGCAGGATGTGGACGTACTGACGGCCACAACAGTATATGTGCCTGCAACCGTCTGTAGCCCGAAATCGATCGGCGCGCCCGTACCTGCAAAGGTCCCTGTTGCGGCCGCGCCCAGGTAAAGCAGGTAATTTACGCCAGTCGTAGATCCGTCCAGCCCTATGTGCACCCCTGTTCCTTCCTCACAGTAAGCGCCGCCTCCCGTCACGTTAAATACCGACGGCAACGGCAATACATATACTATCTTGCTGACCGTGCAGTTAATACCCGTTCTGTAAAAAATAGTAGCTGTGCCGGCTGATGCACCAGTCACTGCACCTGTTGCAGCGTCCACAGTGGCGATTGTGCCATTACTGCTGCTCCAGGTGCCGCCAGCCACGGTATCCGTAAATAGCTCTGTTGTTCCCAGGCAGATATTCATCGGCCCGGTTATTGGCGATGGTGTCGGATAAACGGTCATTACCCTCGAGGCACTGCAGCCGGCTGCAGTGGTATACAATATCGTTGCCGTGCCTGCAGATAGTCCTGTAACAGCACCTGTTGCAGAATCAATGGTCGCAACAGAGGGTGCGTCACTGCTCCAGCGCCCTCCCGGGCTAATGTCAGATAAAACAACGGTGGCATTCGTACACACATACAGTGTGCCCGATATGGACGCCGGCAAGGGATCTACAGTAATTGTAACGGAGGTCGCACAGCCGCTGCTCACTAATGTATAGGTAATATCGACCACGTTGGGAGACGTACCGGTAACCATACCCGTCGTTGCGTCCACAGTGGCAACTAGGGCATTGCTGCTGGTCCAGATACCAAAGGCTGCTGCATCGCCAAGTGTAATTGTGCTCCCATCGCAAACACGGCCAGGACCTGTTATAGCCGGCGGCAGTGAATTAACGGTTATTGTCATGGTATTGATACAACCGGTTGGAAGGGCGTATGTGATGACGGCCGTACCGGCTGCCACGCCCGTAACATCCCCATCAAAGAAATCGACCGACGCGATGCCGGCATCGCTGCTGGTCCATGTTCCTGCACCGGCATCACTAAGCGATGCTATCGAACCCACGCACACGAAGTCTGGTCCTGATATCGGCAATGGCAATGGGTTTATCATAACTATCGTAGCGGCGCTGCAGCCTGTACTCAGTGTATACGAGATGGTCGTCATACCGGGCGCAACAGCCGAGACCAGCCCCGTCGCCGGCTCAACCGTGGCCACGCTCAAGTCGCTGCTCTGCCAGGAACCCCCGGGCGTCGGATCGCTCAGTAAAGCGGTAAAGCCGACGCAAATATTTGTACTTCCTGCCACATCAGCAGGCAACGGATTCACAGTCACGATAGCAGTTCGTGGGCACCCCAGAAGGCTATAACTGATTACTGCAGTACCGGGAGCAACACCGTATACAACGCCCGTCGCAACGTCAACGGTGGCAACTGAAAGATCATCGCTCGCCCATGTGCCGCCGGGCGAGACGTCAGACAAAGTTGTCGTAGAACCTACACAGACATGAGTTACGCCTGTGATAACAGGTGGAATAGGATTAACAGTTACCGCTAATGATGCTGCGCATCCCGTTGGCAAGGTATAAATAATGGTAGCAGAACCGACAGAGAGGCCGGTTACCAAACCGGTTACTGCGCCGCCTGTAAATGCGGTTGCAACGGCAGGCGCGCTGCTCGACCATGTTCCACTTTCAACAATATCCGTCAGTGCGATCATTTGTCCCACACACACATCTTGAGGTCCGGTTATGGGTGAAAGTGGATTTACAATGATTGGCTTTATCGCCGAGCAACCTGTTCCCAGAATAGTATAAGACATAATAACAGTACCTGCGCTTACACCCGTAACAACCCCGGTAGCTGCATCAATCGTGGCAAGAACCAAATTTCCGCTGCTCCATGTGCCGCCTGGCGTAATATCAGCCAGCGTTATGTTCAGACTTGCACATACGTTTGTCAATCCTGTGATCGCGGCGGGAACCGGGAGTACCGTGACTACGTCGGTAACCGCACAACCCGTTGGCAAGGTATACGCTATTGTGTCCACACCGGCCGTCACCCCTGTAAGCATTCCGGAAGACGAGCCTATAGTAGCTACAGCATTATTGCCTGAGGTCCATGTTCCGCCACCGGCATCGCTGAGGAAGATTGTATTACCCGCACACACAACGTCCGGGCCAACAATGGTCACAGGCAAAGGATTTACCGTTACCGTCCTGTTGCTCGCACAGCCGGTGCCAATGGTATAGACAACATTCGCAGTGCCCGGCGTCAACCCGGTCGCAAACGCGGTAACCGGATCGATCGTAATGACCGAAGGACTGCTGGTACTCCATGCGCCACCGGGCGTGGCGTCGCTGTATGTTGCAGATGATCCTACACAAATATTGGACGGCCCTGTAGCCGAAGCCGGCAGCGGATTTACGGTCACTGTTCTCGTGGCCCTGCAGCCTGTTGCAGCCGTATAAGTGATCGTGGCAATACCTGCCGACGCACCGGTAACAACTCCCGAACCGGCTATGACAGTAGCAATTGCTGTAGAGCCGCTGGTCCAAACGCCCGTGCCGGTATCACTCAGCGTCGTAGTTGTACCCACACAGACAACAGGCGTTCCGCTGATCGCTTCCGGCAATGGGTTAACAGTAACCTGTGTAGTTTGAATACAGCCGGTTCCGATAGTGTAGGTAATTGTTACAACGCCCGCTGTCGCACCGGTAACGATGCCTGACGCCAGGCCAACCGAGGCTATGGAAGCATCACTGCTGGTCCACGTGCCGCCACCTCCGTCGCTCAGGGTTGTCGTGGAGCCAATACAAACATGGGGAACACCGGAGATCGGTGACGGCAGCGGTGTAACGGTAACCACCCTGGTTGTGGTGCAACCGGTAACCGGCAGCGTATAAGTAATAATGGATGTGCCTGCAACTATGCCATAAGTCACACCTCCCGCATCAATAGTAGCAACCAATGGGCTTCCGCTTATCCACGTGCCGCCACCTGCGTCCGTCAGTGTTGTCGTGGAACCTACACACATAACCGGCGCACCGCTGATCGGCGACGGAAGCGGGTTAACCGTGATCACCGTAGTTGTAGTACAGCCTGTTGGAAGCGTATAGGTAATGGTGACCGCGCCTGGTGCAACACCCCTTACAGCCCCTCCCGGAGGACCCGTGGTCACGGTCGCGATGCTCAGATCGCTGCTCGACCATGTGCCGCCACCTGCATCACTCAGCGTTATCAATGATCCGGGGCAAACATTAGTTGGTCCCGAAATAACAGAAGGGAACGGATTAACGGTTACT
>CAYNGS010000137.1:0-7096 GCA_964396625.1 uncultured Flavipsychrobacter sp. | reverse complement strand
AATGCAGGCCTTCCAAATGCAATGGGTGAATATGATGAAAGCCCCGAACATACTGCTGCCGTGATATCTGAATGGGCGAAGGAAGGATGGGTGAACCTGGTAGGCGGCTGCTGCGGCACCACACCCGATCATATAGCAGCGATAGCCAGAGCTATGAAGAACTATACACCACGGCAACTGCCGGAATTAATGAGCGCATAGACTCGAAAACATCTGCGTTTTTTTGCCAATTCTAAAATGTTAATAACGTGTGCATTTTTACATTGGCATAACAAAGGCGTAAAGTTTGGCATACTTTTTTCATTAACTTTGATATAAACCACGTGAATATGTTTGATGACGATTTTAATGATGATGAGTGGGGCCCGTTGGAGGAAACACTACGCCGTTATGAAGAAGTGAAAAAGGGAGAATCGGTAAGTATATTAGATGAGGAGGAGTTTGAGCGGGTCATAGAATATTATTTCCAAAACAGTAACGAGGAACAGGCTTTACTGGCCTGCGATATAGCCAGAACTTATTATCCGTTCTCTGCATCCGTTCTATTGCTCAAAGCCGAGATATTTACCCAGGCACAGAAATACGGGCAGGCGCTCAAGGCGCTTGACGAAATGGAGCAATACGACAATAATAACCTTGATTCCGTATTGCTTCGTTCCGATATATTGTTGGCCCAGTTCAAATATGACCAGGCTGCGCTTTGGCTGGAACAGCAGTCGAATGAATATGAAGGCAAGGAAAGAACCGAGATATTGCTGGAGCTTTCGGACGTGTATGATGAAAGTGAAGAATTTGATGCTGTATTCGACACGCTGAAGCGAGTGATAAAAATAGACCGGCGAAATGAAGAAGCGCTGCAGAAGATATGTTTCTGGGCAGAGTTTACAGAGCGGCTGGAGGAAAGCGTGACACTGCATACGCAGCTTACCGACGATGATCCGTATAATGCACTGGCCTGGTTCAACCTTGGTGCCGCTTACCAGGGGCTGAAGCTGTATGAAAAATGCATTGACGCCTACGAATTTTGTGTGGCCATAGATGAGAAATTTGAATTTGCGTACCGGAATATGGCCGACGCCTATATGCGGCTGAAGTGGTACGAGAAGGCGCTTGACGTGCTGGAAAAACATATAGAGATTGCCAAGCCCGAGGATGTGATATTTGAAGCGATGGGCTACTGCTGGGAAAAGAGAAAGGATTTTACACGGGCGCGTCAGTTTTACCGCCAGGCATCGCAGCTGAGTCCGCAGGACGATGGTATCTTTTATAAGATAGGCGAGACCTACGCGCACGAAAAGCAATGGGAAAAAGCAGTGAAGTCATTTTCGGTGGCGCTGCATCTTAACAAGGACAATGCTGTGTACTGCATGGCCATAGGCAACTGCCTGATGGAGATGGATGTGAAAAGCGAGGCGCTGGTATGCTATCTGAACGCCGTGCGGCTGAAGCCGGGTAATAAAACTACCTGGGTGGCGCTGATACGCGGGCTGTTCCTTACCGGTTATTACTCTGAGGCGATCATACAACTTGCTGTGGCACGTGAGCACTGCGGCGAAAAGGGCGACTTTTACTATTACCATGCTGCATCTCTGTTTGAGCTGGGAAAGGCAAAGGAAGCTATGCTGCAACTGGAAAAAGGTTTGAAACTGTCTCCTGCGCGTATAAAAATATTCACTGACCTGAATCCTGAATACATGCTCCGCAGCTCGGTTACAGAGTTGATCGGGAAGTATAAGAAACGGTAATTGTTGGATCTGACCATTTGCAGTTGATGCTGACACAGATTGCGTCAGTGTATCCCGATCGATGCCAGGCTGTCTCGTAACTGATGATTGAAGACCATGGCTCCTTTGTAGTTGATGTGCGTGGTGTTTAAGAACATGCTGTCGGGCAGGTTCATGTGGCTAAAATCAAACACTTTTACATTTTTCATAGCGCTGAGCGAGGCCAGGAATCCGCGCGCCTCGCCAATATTTGCAAACCGCTCGAAATACGAACTGTGGTAAGGCGATACCACAAAAACAAAGGTTCTGGCGGGATGGGCGTTAATGACGTCGATCAATCTTTTCTGCAACACGGGGTCGTTTTTGAATGTAACCTGCGAATTTTTCCTTTCTACCACCAACTGGTTGAACTCTTTTTGCGGCAATACATTTTTTTCGAGGGAGGCTCCTTTGTTTGTAAACTTTGTCAGCTCTATTCTGTTGCTGAGCAGCAGCCTGAAGTAGGTTTCGTAGCGGCCAAAGTATTTTACGAACGGAATACGGAAGTAGCTTTTGTATTCTGTGCCCAGCAGTTGCCGCACTCCCGGGTCCGATGCATTTAATATATAATTGGACACGTCGCCGAGGCTATAAGTCAAACCATCGAGATCGAAATTGAGGATGATCCACGGTGTAGTCTTTGATTTTTTGCATTCGTGCTCAAGGAAAAAAAGTGTTACGTCGTAATTGGTTCCGGCAAGACCATAGTTAAAATAATTGCCGCCGAGGCTATCCGGGATAAACCCGTATGCAGCACGGGAGGAGCCGAAGATGGGTATCTCATTTGGATAGGTCTCTGTGATGATCCTGTTCACCTTGTACGCGCCGCAGATGTCGCTTTTCAGGATGACCCTTTTCTCGAATAAGTAATTAAAAAGAAGCCCTGACGCGCTTATGATGAGCACAAGCGGCAGCAGGATCTTGAAAAAGAACCGGCTAAAACTGGAAATAGATGAATTCTGCTCCGGCATTTTTACCAAGAATAAAAATTATAAATGTGGTGACAATGAGAAATAAAAGATTGTTTTTCAATTTAAGGTTTGCCGGCAGCAGGTAGCTGAGCGCCAGCAGCCCGATAACAAAAAAAGACAGCAGAAGGTTCAGCGGCCCTTTTTCGGCCGTCAGCTGCGTCAGGTTGAAAGAGTAATTGAATTCAAACAGCTTGTGAATTACCGCTTTTGCCTTATGAAAATTCTCTGCCCTGAAAAATATCCAGGCAAATGTGACCAGTACAAACACGATGCACTGGTTGATGAATCTGTAGAGACCGGGATAATGGACGATCATTCCCGAGGCATTCGCTATCTTATTTCTCCAGTCTTTGGTGACCAGGCCAAAAATGATATAAAAGCCATGCAGCGCACCCCATACAATAAACGTCCAGTTGGCGCCATGCCACAACCCGCTGACCAGGAACACGATGAGCAGGTTGCGATACCATTTCCATTTGCCCGCCCTGCTGCCACCCAGCGGGATATACAAATAATCGCGAAACCAGGTGGACAGCGAAATGTGCCACCGCGACCAGAATTCGGATATGGAGGCAGCGAGGTAGGGCCGGTTGAAGTTGATCATCAGGTTGTAGCCCATGAACTTAGCTGTGCCCCTGGCAATATCTGAATAGCCCGAAAAGTCGCAATAGATCTGTATGGAAAAAAAGCAGCAGGCTATTATAGTAGATAGCGGACTGGCATTGCCGATATTGCCATATACCTGGTTTACATATTCTGAAAGCCTGTCGGCAACCACTATTTTTTTGAACAGGCCGTATACGATAAGATTTAACCCCAGCACAGCATTGTTGTAATCGAATTTCTGCTTTACGTAAAATTGGTGAATGATGTTTTGCGGACGTTCTATAGGGCCCGCGACCAGTTGGGGATAAAACATGACGTAGAGCGCATAGATGCCAAAGTGCCGTTCGGCCTTCTGGTTGCCCCGGTATGCCTCAATGGTATAGCTCATAGCCTGGAAGGTATGGAATGACAGCCCTATAGGCAGGAGCATATGCAGGTAAGGGATACTGTTTTTTATACCAAGCAGGTGGGCAAGACCGGTGATATTGTCGTTGAGAAAGTTGTAGTACTTGAATACAGCCAACACGCCCACATTGGCAATAATGCTCATGACAAGAAACTTTTTTCTTGTCTTTTTATCGGGCTCGTTCTCGAGAAGTATGCCTGCAACGTAGTCTATTACAATGGTGAACGCCAGTATAAGAATATACTCAGGCTTGAAGAACATGTAAAAGAAACAGGATGCGGAAAGCAACAAGAACCACCGCGCCCTATGAGGCAATAAAAAAAACAACGCTGTAACAACCGGGAAAAATATTAAGAACGGTATGGAGTTGAACAGCATTGGTCGCTAAAGTCAAAAGTTAAAAGTCAGGATCAAAAAGCGTCAGGATCGGATCAAAGTAAAAAATTAAAATCGCCGACACGAGTGAACGAACCCAAAAATAGAAAATAGTGGTCTTAAAAGAAGGGAGGTTGCCCGTGGTGAACGGAACTGCGCTGCACTGTTGCTGGATCCGGCGGTAGCGAGGCTAAAAGGAATTTGAGCATGTGGCCGGTAAGCAAGGCGATTCGGCCATTATTTAGCGCTAAATTAACCTTATATTGATTTTTGTGATGGTATATTCCGTACCTTTGCACGCCCATACGAAAAACGCCGTAGGTGGCGGGATAAATTGAAATGAAATACCCTTCCTTATTTTTTCCGGAGGAAGGGTAAAATTTTAGGGAAAAAGTACAAAAAAATCCGCCAGAGGCGGAGAGAAAAAGAGGGATCTATGGATATTCGTAACATTGCCATTATTGCACACGTTGACCACGGTAAGACGACATTGGTTGATAAGATATTACACACCACCAACGTTTTTCGTGAGAACCAGGAAACAGGTGATCTGATAATGGATAGTAACGACCTGGAGCGTGAGCGTGGTATCACTATCCTGGCTAAAAACGTTTCTGTTACCTACAAAGGGGTAAAGATAAATGTGATCGATACTCCGGGCCACGCCGACTTTGGCGGTGAGGTGGAGCGCGTACTCAAGATGGCAGATGGCGTGCTGCTGCTGGTGGACGCATTTGAAGGGCCGATGCCGCAAACACGTTTTGTATTGCAAAAGGCGCTCAACCTTAATCTGCATCCCATAGTGGTTATCAACAAAGTAGATAAACCCAACTGCCGTCCTGATGAAGTTCATGACGCGGTATTTGAATTATTTTTTCAGCTTGATGCCACTGAAGAGCAGCTAAATTTCCCTACTATTTATGGTTCGTCAAAACAAGGCTGGTTCAATACGTCGCTGACGCCGACAAACGATATAACCGTACTGCTGGATACGATCCTGGAAAAGGTACCTGCTCCCAAAGTGGTGGAAGGTACACTTCAGTTACAGATCACTTCGCTCGACTATTCATCTTTCCTTGGCCGTATTGCTATCGGTAAGATCACCCGCGGCAGCATAAAAGAAGGCCAAAATGTGATGCTCTGCAAAGTGGATGGTACTATGCAGCGTAGCAAGGTGAAGGAACTGTATGTGTTTGTAGACATGGGTAAGAAGCGCGTGAGCGAAGTGAACTGCGGAGATATATGTGCTGTGGTAGGTATAGAGGGGTTCCAGATCGGCGAAACTATTGCTGACTTTGAAAATCCGGAGGCTGTATACATCATACCCATCGACGAGCCGACAATGAACATGCAGTTCAGCATCAATAACTCACCGTTCTTTGGTAAGGAAGGAAAATTTGTGACCAGTCGACACATACGCGACCGCCTGATGAAGGAGCTGGAGAAGAACCTGGCATTGCGTGTTGCAGAAACGGATGATGCAGATAAGTTCATGGTATATGGCCGTGGTATACTGCACCTTAGCGTGCTTGTAGAGACCATGCGCCGCGAAGGATATGAGCTGACCGTGGGCCAGCCCCAGGTTATTACCAAGGAAGTGAACGGAAAGAAGTGCGAGCCTTATGAAGTGCTGGTAGTAGATGTACCGGCTGAGTTCAGTGGTAAGGTGATAGACCTCGTGACGCAGCGCAAGGGAGAGATGCATGTGATGGAAACAAAGGGCGAAATGCAGCATCTTGAGTTTGATATCCCGTCGCGCGGACTGATAGGGCTTCGCTCACAGATGCTTACTAATACCCAGGGCGAGGCCGTTATGGCCCATCGCTTTGCAGAATACAAACCATGGAAGGGATTCATTCCCGGCCGCAACAATGGTGTATTACTCGCCAAGACTGCGGGCAAGGCAACAGGTTATTCTATTGACAAGCTGCAGGACAGGGGTGCATTCTTCATAGACCCAGGGCAGGAATTGTACGAAGGGCAGATCATAGGCGAACACATCAAGCCCGGAGACCTGGTTGTAAACGTTGCGGAAACGAAAAAGCTAACCAATATGCGTTCCAGCGGAACGGATGACTCTGTGAGGATAACTCCTAAGATACAGATGACGCTGGAAGAATGTATGGAGTACATACAACAGGATGAGTGCATAGAAGTAACGCCGCAAAATATACGCCTGCGCAAAATAATGCTGAACGAAGAAGACCGGAAGAAATTCCAGAAGATGCTGAAGGCAGAAGCATAAAAGTTACATAGTTAGACACAAAAAGAGGCTATCACCGTCAGGAGATAGCCTCTTTTTATTACCAAAAAATCGCTTAGCGTTAAAACAGTGTAATTAACTTTTAATTAATAAAATGAACATATGTATTATAATTGAAAATTAATTTTTGTTTTTCCCAACCAACTGGGCACTTTATATGGTCTTTATGATTGTGTAATTTTCATTTTAGAAAATTAATGCTATATTTTTGCTTGAACAGTTTTTGGCGAGCAAGGGTGGGTTAAGACGAAATGATCACCAACTCAGGTAACACTGTTAAAATTATGAAGCGTATGAAGCGGCTTCTTTTATTCTTTTCTATCGTAGTATTTGCTTTAAAGGCAAATGACGGGCTTGCCCAAATGGTGGGTACGGATGTATTTCTGCAAGGTGTTTATGTGGAAATCGGGCAGGATATGATGGGTGCGTTTGGTACTTGCACATCTCCGGCGGGTTACCACCCGCATTACTCCGGAAGCGCATTGGGGGAAGTATACGATTATGGGCATGACGGCTGGACAACTGCAGCAATACCAGGATACCCGCCCTACATGGGTGATTATACTGAACCCGGTTACCCCTTCGAGGGTTGGAGTGTGCAGATCGGGGCTATGGAATACCGTAATTGGGTAAGCTCGGGAGGGCCATGTACAGGAGATTTTGCGATCGCGGGGGGCAATACGGCCTATTCAAATATCGGCGGTAACAAACG
>CAYNGS010000136.1:0-7135 GCA_964396625.1 uncultured Flavipsychrobacter sp. | reverse complement strand
TCACCTTGTCGTTTTCCACCAGCGTCACGTGCGGGTGACGGCCCTTTTTATGCAGCACATAAACCATGCTGCCCAGTCCCGCGCCCAGCACCAGCACATTATTGACCGATGGCATAAAATTCTTCAGGTCTGCAACGGTAGCAGTAGCCGGGAAATATCTGTCTCCGTCAGAATAGAATGCATCGGCGGTAGCCAGGCGCAGTTGATTGCGGTACAGGAAGATCTCGAGATGTGCATTCAATGCTCCTTCTGAGCGCCGCAGCGATACGGGGTAGATAAAACTCAGCAGCTTCTTAAAAAACGGGATATTGATATGATAAAGTATGGATCGCAAATCAATGACGGTCGCCGCGCATCCTTCTGCGGCGGAACAGCGGCACCTTATTTTCATTGCCGTGCAGCAGGCGGCTGATATTTTTGTGGTGTGTGAGCACTACTAGAAATGCTGTAGAGATCGCAAACAACCGGTAACTCAGCTCCTGCGCCTGCGCATTGAAGATGAAGAGGATGAGCAACGGAAAGGCGATGCTTGCGGCTATTGAGCTTAATGATACATACCTGGTGATCACCAGCATCATCATAAAAACAACCACGAGGCTGGCAGCTACGATCGGGTGTATCGATAATATCATTCCAAACAGTGTGGCGATACCTTTCCCGCCCCTGAAATCGGCCCAGATCGGGAAGATGTGCCCGATGACAGCTGCAAGACCAAGAAATATCTGCAGGTTCACAAACGGCTCGCTGAGCGGCACAAAATTGGAAAACAAAGATAATTTCACCGCCAGGAAGCCCTTGAGCATGTCGCCGAGCATTACCGCACTGCCTGCTTTTGAACCTAATATCCTGAATGCATTGGTGGCCCCGGCATTACCGCTGCCATGCTCACGAATATCTATGCCGTACATCCACTTACTAACCCAGACTGCTGTAGGAATCGACCCGATTAAATATGCTAAAACGAGAAGAAATGCTATGGTCATTACTATTTAACTATTAATGAGGAAAACAAAAATAAACGTTGTTTATCACAATTCCTAATGGTTTGTTAGGCATTCTCTATAGCATTACTATTATATTGTATGCAGAAACCACCGTGTTTATATTTTGTTAAAAATCAGTGCTATCCAGTTCCCCTGTACCAAAATCCTGCTGAAAACGAAGCCAGCGCCGATCGCGGCCTCCATTATAACTTGCTCATCTTCTACCAGCAATCCGCTCATTAATATAGTGCCATCAGCTTCCAGTTTTTGATACAAGGACCCCATGTATTGCAGCAGGATATTACGGTTAATATTGGCGAGAATAATATCTGTCTTCAATTCACCGGTGTCCTCCAGCGAACCCTGTTTTACTTCAATCCTGCTGCAGTGGTTCCGCGCCACATTTTCGCGCGCATTCTCTGCCGACCATTCATCATTGTCAATTGCAAGAACCTCATCAGCACCGAGCAGCTCAGCAAGTATGGCCAGCACACCGGTGCCTGTACCAAAGTCCAAAACACTTTTGTCCTTAAAGCTGACTTCTTTCATCAGCAGCATCATCAACTGGGTAGTAGCATGGTGTCCCGTGCCGAAAGACATCTTTGGTGTGATGACAATATCATATGGTGTGGAAACTTCGATGTTGTGAAACTCTGCACGCACTGTACAAAGATCGCCAACTATCACCGGATCAAAATTAGACTCCCAAAGTGCATTCCAGTTTTGTTCGGGTATCTGTTCTACTGTATAGGTCGAACCGGTTTGCCCGCTGATCCTGTCCAGCTCATCCTGGTCAAAATTTTCGGTTGGGATATAAGCGAGTAGTTCATTTTCTTTTTCCTCAAAACCATCGTAGCCGGCATCTGCCAGCAGCGCTGTCAGCATATCGCTGGCATCTTCCGCGGTAACCGGGAATGTAACTTTTACATATTGCATGATCAGACGGAAAGACTAATAGCGCCGTGTAGTGCCTCTTCTTATCAGCTTTATGATAAGGGCCAGAATTACAGCGCCGGCTGTGGAAGTAATAACCAGGTTGAGAATATGATAACTTGTAAAGCTCAGCATGCCGCCAAACAAACGATAGCCAATATAACCACCCACTATGCCTATAAGTACATCAAGCAAAAAGCTCTGGCTGTCTGAGTCCACAATTACACCTGCCAGCCACCCGGCAATTGCTCCTACAATAATTATGACAAGAATGTGTGGCATATGACTGTTTTTTATAAAAGTAATAAAGGTTGCATAAATATGCAACCTTTATCGAGATATAAATTATGTACGCTGATTTTTAATTGTCGTCGTCTTTGTTACCACCTTTTTTGTTAGCTGGTGCCGGTTCATCATCCTCCGTCTCAACATGCAAATTCTTCTCCTGCTGATCCATCGTGCCCGGCAGTGCACTGTTGTATAACACGCGGCGTGTAGGCACATCAGTAATGATGCGGAACTCTGTGCGGCGATTCAACTGGCGGCCTTCCGGATTGTCTTTACCGTTTACAGTATTAGGCGCGGCAGCATTCTTTGCTCCAAAACCTTTAGCTGTAAGACGAGCCCTGTCAATACCATTTTTTTCAAGATAGTCCATCACCGACTGCGCGCGGCGCTGAGACAGGGCCATGTTGTATTCGTCCTTTCCTTTACTGTCCGTGTAAGAATATATCTCGATAGTAATGGAAGGATTATCTACAAGGAAGTGTACAACTGAGTCAAGCGAAGCTGCCGACTCAGGGCGAAGTGTAGCCTTATCGTAATCATAGAAGATATTGCTAACGCTGAAACTGTTCTTGATACTGTCGAGGTAGATCGTTACCATTACCGTATCATCAGGATCAGAGCGTTTGATATCCATTGTGCTTACAGACGCACGTGATGAAGTATAGCCAGGTTTGTCGCCGGTAAGTACATAAGCGTGACCGCGGGCCATATTGAAGGTAAAGTTACCATCCTCAGAGTTGTAGGTATTCATTTCGCCTTTCTGGTCCACCATTTTCACAACGGTCTGCGGAACCAGATCCTGTGTTTTCTTGCTCAGCACCTTACCTATAATAACAAGTTTCGGTTCATACTGTATGCGCCAGATATCGTTACAGCAGGTTGGGTTCTTAAGTGCGAAAGAACCGATCCTGTTCGAAACTACATAAGCGTCGGGTTTGCCAAGTGGGTCTTTGATGAAATACAATTCGTCAGCAGAGGTATTGATCGGGTAACCCATATTCTGCACATTAGAATAACGTGACGGGCCGCCTTCGGCATAATAAATATCAAATCCACCCATCGACTTCAGACCATTTGTAGCAAAGTACAGCCTGTTTGTGCGTGAGTCATAATAAGGAGTGATCTCATCAGAAGTAGTGTTCACTTTCTTACCACAGTTCTGCGGACGGCGGTAAGAGCCGTTACGCGGATCGATCACAGAATACCATATATCGTAACCACCCCTGCTCTGCAGTTTACGGTTAGAAGCGAAGAACAGAATTTCTTTCTTACCAACTTTAGCCACACATGGCATGTTGTTGGATGAACCCGGCTCATTTACGTTACCCGGAACCAGCTCGGGAGCGCCCCAGCTTTGCGCACCGAATTTAGAAACATAGATGCTGCAGGTGATGATCATCGAGTCACCTTCAACACATTTCGTAAAATAGAAACGCTCGCCTCCGGGGCTGAAAGAACCACAGCCTACGTGAACTGAAGGATCGTTGAAACTGCCGTCATAAAAAGGTAAAGGCCACTGAAATGAATCGACATAACCTTTTTGTTTCTGGGCAACAAGGAAGTGCTCTTTGTAATGCAGCTTATCGTAACCTTCAGCTTCTATCACTGCATTGCGGCCCATAGTTGAGAACAGCAGTGCTGTGTCGCCCAATGGGAAAGGAGAAAGTTCTGTGTAAGATGTGTTTACGTTAGGGCCTGCGTTAATTACGGTCACCGGCTGAGGATCTTTAATTGATGTCATTGCCATTGTACAGCCGTCAATTTCCATCTTCGCACGCTTCTTCAGTTCTTTCAACATTTTCGGTGTCGGGTTCCTGTCTCCGTTGTTCTGAAGCTTCGGGTCAATAGTCGTATTTTTTCCACCACCTGCAGTTGTCTTCTTGTTGTCGTCAATAAAATGATTAAAAGTATTAATAGCTTCCTGGTATTCGCCCTGCTGTTTCAGCATAAGCCCCGCATAGTACAGGGACAGCGGATAAACTTTCTTGGCTAACGCATAAGCTTCGAGATAATAATGGGCTGCCGGCACATAGTCGCGGGTAAACCGGTAACAATCTGCCAACTGGTATGTATAGTAAGGATTGCGCTCATCGTCCTGCTTTAACTGCTGGTAATAATCAATCGCATTAAAATAGCTCCCCGAACCAAACAGGTCGTCCGCATAGCGTAATTTTCTGGTATCTGACAACTTGCCTACAGGATCATTTGCCTTGTTTCTGTATTTACGAATATTTTTCGTCTGGGCATTTGCATCATATTGAAGTGTAACGATAATCGTCGCAAAAATAATGAACAGCCAATTTTTTCTCATGTGCGTGAGCGTTGTTAATGGATATAAAAGTATAAATTGGTTTTAAAAAAAAGAAGGGCTTTTAAAAAAAACTTTAGCCCTTCACCTAAATATTTAATATTTTCTTAGAAACGTGAGCAAGGAATCGTCCTTTTGTTTGCAAATCGCAGTGGATTAGGAGCGATATACCTGATAGCTATTTCAATACCACCGTTACCATTGCTCGACGCATTAAGTGTAGATATATTATAATCATAGGCAACCCCTACGCGGAAACCTTTGAATTCTACACCGGCAGTGATCATCGTTGCATCGCCTGTGCGATACCATCCGCCAAGGAACACAGCGGTCGAGAAGTTGTCAAATCCGGGGTTGTTGTTCACTTCGTAGTGAAATTCGTTACCAACAATTATCTCGTTTGCAGTTGCCTGGCTCTGGTACAATACCGCCGGCCTCAGGCTGAACCTTTCGCCTGCGCGCCAGTTGGCTCCTATTTCGCCTGTGAAGCGCATGTCCAGGCCGGTCTGGCTGTTCTGCTTCTTCTCAATGGCGTCGTTCGGCTGGTTAATGTTGTTAGCAGCAACACCTATTGTGTAACCGAATTTTTCGCTCGCAGACTGTGAAAACGAAACGCCGGCATTTACCAGGTAATAATTCACCGAGTTACCGAGCCCGAGCATGTACTCCTGCGATTTGCCCTGAACGAATGTACCGTTCACAAATTCATCGCCGAAATATAGTTTCGAAAGGTCGATACTTTTCTGTGCATATCCGCCCTGTAGGCCTACCGCGAGGTCGCTTCCGCCATGCTCTGTCTGGCCGAAGTATTTATGATAAGCCAGTGACAGCATCCCTGTAAAATTGGAGAGATTACCATCACCTGCCTGGTCTTTATAAAGCTGCAGACCGGCGGCAAGATAGTCGCCGTTGCGCTCAATAACCAGTGGCAGGTCCACAGACGCACCGAAGGTCACATAGGGAACAGTAACACTGGCCCACTGCCTCCTGTATATCGCTGCAGCACGCACACGACCGTCAAACATGCCCGTAAATGCCGGATTGATGACCAGCGGGGCCATATCGAATTGTGTAAAATGGATATCCTGGGCGATCGCAAATGGCGCTGAGAGCGCGAAGGCAACTGCAAGGCTTAGGCGGGTTATGATCTTTCTCCTTATCATTGTATAATTATTATCGTTTGTAAAATTACCTTATTAATGTTGTGTTTCCGTGTTTCTGAAATAACCTGCCGGTAGTGGTCACCGCCTCTACCTCATATACATATACCCCAAAAGGCTGGGGAACGCCGTTATACTCGCCATTCCAGCCTTTATCTATGTTATCGGTCTCAAAAACCATGTTCCCCCAACGGTTGAAAATACGGAAATATTTCAAAGTAGCAATGCCGCGCTTTATAATTTTAAATTCATTATTTGGTCCGTTGCCCGGAGTAAAGGCATTTGGAAGGGCCAGCAAGGTCTCCGGGTTCACATAAATATCAATAGAATCTGTCGCCTTACAACCCCACTCTGTCTGGCCATGCACTATGTATTTTGTGTCGAATTCAGGCGACGCGGTGGGGTTCGAAACGTGTGCATTGTCCAGTCCTGCAGGCGGGAACCACGAGAAGGAAGTGCAATTCGTCTGCGGCTGGATGTGATACGTTTCACCAGGGTACAAGGTCACCGAATCGCCAAGATAAATCACCGCTCCCGAGTACACAACCGCATTAAAGTTCAGCGTGTCTGTACATCCGTATACGCTCGTTGCTACAACTGTGTATATCTCGGACGTAATCGGCCGGATAACGGGCTGCGAACTGAAGCTGTCATCTAAATACATGCCGGGGGTCCACCGGTACGAGGCGCCTCCGTGAGCGCGGAGTAATAGCGAATCATGCGGACAAAAACCCCATCCGGGTGTATCGAGGTAAGCAAAGTTGCCGGGGTATACAGTAACCAAGGCTGAATCGCCGGAAATACAACCGGCCGGTGTCGATACAAATAGACTCATTTTGGTAGTCACATTGCCTGTAAATACAACCAATGAAGCCGACGAATCATCGATATACGATGTAGGTTTCCAATTGTAAATATAGTGGCTATACCATGTGGGGCTTACAAACGAACCGATATGGATGGTATCAAATTCACACACAAACCTGTTGCCGCCAATATACACATCAGGATTGGGCTGCACATCGAGCCACAGCGTATCGTGCATATCAGGGCATTTCCTGAACTTAGCCGTGACCACATAGGTAGCCGACGTATCGGCGGTTATCAGCGGCGCAACCATCGTAGAATGTGCTATACCCGCAGTCGGCAGCCACTGGTAAGTAAACAATGGATAATCTGTCGCGATCACCTGCAGCGGCCTGCCGAGGCATATTGCCGTATCTGTCGGATAAATGGTAAACGAATTAGGTATCACCAGCAGGTTGATAATGTCCGTGTCTGCACAGTTGGCCGCATCCGGATGCACGATCACCTGGTACACATAATTAGCAGCCACTGTAGGCGTGATAACCGGGTATGGAATGGTGTCATTGCTTACAAAATCGGGTGGCACCCACAGATAATGAAACAACTGGGTATCTGCAACACCACCATTCATGACAGTAACATTAAAACTGTCAGAC
>CAYNGS010000135.1:0-7158 GCA_964396625.1 uncultured Flavipsychrobacter sp. | reverse complement strand
ACCTGCAGGTATTTATTCCCGCTGCTCCACGTCACACTCGCCATGGTACCTACCACAGCGATACCATTGCCGACTTGCACGTTAAACAGGCCATAGGCATTGGTTGTAGCGCTTTGTGTTTCCTGGTACTGCACACTGCCAGTGGGGCTGCCATCATGTATATCAAACCGGATACTTACTGCCTGGTTTGTAAGGGGGGTCCCAGCCGCATCGCGTGCCACTGCCTGGTAGTTGATCAGTTGGGGGGCTTGCGAATAAGCAGCATTTGACAAGCAGCATATACACGCAAGTAACAAAAGTTTATCGAGCAGTTTCATAAAATGGTTTTTAAGTTTGACGGTATAGTTTAGCTGTTCTTTGTGAATTTGATTGTTTTCAACTGCACGCCCCGGGCGTTGCAAACATGTACTACGTATTGGCCATTGGCAATGGAACGAAGATCGAATAAGAGTTTCGTCTCCTTGCTGCTACTGAGGTCGCGGCACGGCAGCAATAATCTCCGGCCCGCAATGTCAAAAATGCTGACAGAAAACGGCATGGCACAGGTACCATTATCAATCACCACATTGATAAAGTCAGTAGCGGGTACAGGAAAGGCATCGATAGTGATAATGGCGGCCGAAACACCGCGCACGCTTACGTCACTTTGTGACGGCTGCTGAAATCCCTGTGTAAGAATAGCGATAGATGTCGTGGCCGTATTGGTCACAGCCTCGCCGGTGGTGGCTGACAATGTACCCCATGAAGCCCCGGACCAGGTACCCGCGGCGCCAATCACTTGCCGCTCCAGCGACTGCGCATGCAGTGAGATGATGCATAAATTGCAAATGGCCAGCAGCACTAGGGTACTTAAACGCATGCTCATGAGAAATTTCATAAAGCAAAGGTTGAACATATTGCTGCACGTGTCAATAGTATTTTAATACTACGCCAGGTACAGCGTTAGTATATATGTGTTATACCGTCCGGACTAAATAAATCGGCATGATAGCTCCGTGGATGCTAAAAGCTTTGTAGTCGCTATACAGAGGAATATCCAGCGCTCCGTTAGGTGCGCAACTAATCACGGTGTGCCGCATTTTAATGTCCGGTTGGTATTAGGCACTACCGCTGCTTTACCTTATGTAAATGAGTTGTGTCGCTGTAGAAAGAAGGATAATTAAGGCGCTGTTGTATCCGCGCTCTTACTTGCGCCGGGCTTTTGAGGTACTTCATAGTAGTGTCTGAAACCGTTGCGGTTATTATTTTATCTCCCGTGGCGTTGACGTTCAGTATTTTGATAAACAGGTACCCGCTGGCAGTATCGTCCTTAAAATAGACATTGAGAAAGGGCAGTGATCCTACGTTTGATAAATAAGCCGTCGCCTTATGCACCTTTTTATCGAGTGCATTTGCCACGGTAACATGATAGTGAAAGTCATCCTTGCGGGTGAGCGTATACAGGTCGTGTTTGTCCTGTTCATTATCCACCTTCCATTTGCCCAGCAGGCGCGTGTCTATTTTTACAACGGCGGGATCATCTATCGGGTATTTCGAAAGTTCACATCCTGCTATTGCTAATAATGCAAGGGTCATCAATACGTATCCGGAATATTTTTTCATTTCTTTTGTTAATTGTAGTAAAGTAATTCTTCGGGTCACGGGCGCTTTTACGGGACCACTACTTTTGCGTTATACCTGCCACTCTTCGTTACAGCCGACAGGAAGTAGATACCCGATTTTATGATGTTAATCTCTTCCGGTTTATTGGAAGTGGCGATAAATTCCTTCGCTTTCTCACCTGCTAAATTAGTAATAGTTACCGTAACCTGCTCATCGGCAGGCGAGGAAAAAAGTAATGTAAAATTCCCGTTACCAGGATTGGGATACACATTCACAGTAGTCTTAGTGGCGATAGTTGGCACAGATTCCGGGCATGCGCCTGCGGCATATACGGTTATTGGGTAAACGGTTTGCGCACTGCCGCAGGCATTGGTGAACGTGTAAAGAATAGCATCCGGACCGGCGGCAATGCCCGTGACCACCCCTGTGCCGTCTATGGTGGCTAGCGCATGATCACTGCTTGCCCATACACCTCCGGCTACGTCGTCGGCTAAATTCACGGTAGTACCCTCACACACCCAGTTTGTTCCCGTGATGGTTCCGGACGATGGTATCGGGTCGACAGTGACTGTTACGAATGCCGTACTGATACAACCGTTGGAATTGGTAAGTGTATACGCGTAGGTGACGGGAATAGGAGCGCCCGTCGTATTGTTAAGTAGCTCAGTCGCTGAGCCCGTACCGCTGGCTGAGGGGTTGCTGATACCCGTTACCGCGGTGCGCGTCCAGGTGAAGGTAGTGCCGGTTAGAAGGCTAAGTGGCGTATAATTGAAGGTATGGGTGTCGCAAATCTCAGGAGGGGTAGGTGTGGAGGAAAGGGTGGGCGTAGGCTCCACCGTGACAGTTTTCCTTGCACATCCGGTAGCGGTAGTATAAACGATGGTGGCTACGCCGGCAGACATTCCGGTTATGTTGCTGCCCGTACTACTGGCAATGCCTGTATTTTCACTACTCCACGCCCCACCGGGTGTGGCATCCGATAAAGTTATCGTGGCCCCTTCGCACACAGTCGCTGATGTATATGTCACGGGCGATACAGTGCTTATCTCACGAACTCTACTATTTTCTTTGTCGGCAACATATAGATTCCCGCATGCGTCAAATGCCAGGCCGCCAGGCCTGTTGAATATTGCAGCAGATGCTGGCCCGCCGTCTCCGCCAAAGGCTCCGGTACCATCTACTGCTATTGTGCTGATAATACCAGATGTATTTACCTTGCGGATACGGTGATTCCATTGGTCAGCTATGTATATATATCCGTCGGCGTCTCCCGTAATCCCTATAGGCAGGTATACCGAGGCTGCTGTTGCTTGTCCGCCATCTCCTAACCCGCTTGTACCCCCTCCGGCAAAAGTACCTATCGTGCCGGAGCTATTTACTTTACGAACGCGGTTGTTCCACGCATCTGTGATGTATAAATTCCCGCTCGCATCAACAAAAACGTTGCCGCTTTGTTGCGTAAGGGATCCGTGAAGTAGTAATTCAGCCGCTGTTGCCGGACCACCATCCCCGGTAAAACCTCCTGTACCATTGCCCGCAACAGTGCTGATGATACCTGATGGGTTTACTTTGCGTATGCGATTATTTGCCCCGTCAGTTATATATATATTCCCGCTACCGTCCAGTGCAACACCGACGGGAAAATTTAATTTTGCTGCCGTAGCAGGCCCCCCATCCCCGCCAAAGGCGCCTGCGCCATTGCCTGCGACAGTAGTTATAACCCCTGAGGCATTTACTTTACGGATACGGTGGTTATGCGTATCGGCAATATAAATGTTCCCGCTCCCATCCACTGCTACGCCATTGGGAAAATTGATTTTTGCATCGGTTGCCTGTCCGCCGTCGCCGGAGTAACTACTCGTCGTTCCTGTAATTCCGCTACCCGCTACAGTTGTTATATTCCCTGTGGTGCTTATTTTACGTATGCGGTTGTTCCATAAATCCGCGAAATATACGTTCCCATTTATATCGATAGCCAACCCTGCGTTTTCACCGGGGGCTGAAAGTATATTTATTTGAGCCGAAGTTGCAGTACCCCCATCTCCACTAAACCCCGGTGTACCATTACCCGCGATTGTGTTAATAGTCTGTGCATGCAATTTATGTGCATAAATGCTACATAGCAGCAAAAGCAGAAGGCGGTAAAAACTTGGTTTCATAAAAGAAGTATTGTACGCGTAAAATTTGGAATTATTGGTCGTGGTGTCAATAGTATTTTAGTACTACGCCACGGTATTGCGTCGGTATATATGTGTTAAGTAAATCCGGACTTTACCGGGAATTGAAAAGTAGTTGCTCAACTGGTATTACGAGGGATAAAAAAAGTGTGGTAGGGAAGCCACACTTCAAAAAAAGAAAATGCAAAAATATTATGCGTTTGGACGTTCGATCATCCAGGTAACATCGTAGTTTGAGTTATTGCCACAGCCATTCTGAGAAGTGATCCCGGGATTAGGATCGGTTTTCGTCATAAAAAGCATTAGATTATTCGTAGCGAACCATGCTCGAAGCTCTGCGCCAGTAAAGGAGTGAATGCCAGCCGCCACCGGCCCGTCGCAATTCGGAAATAAGACGTTCCAAAAGTTTTCAATAAGCCAGCCCGCCAGCGCACTTAACGCGTTGCCTACCAATGGTGAGGTCGGTGCCCATTATGCAAACCGATGGTCCAGTGCTCGTTCCCACACCGGGAATTAATTGTTGAATACTCATTATTATTTTTTATTTTTTGCATACTCTTAGATCGGATTTTCGGCTTGCTCCGATGAATTATCTTCGGAGCAAAGATTGGATTGATTATTGCGCTTGTAAATAGTATTTTAATACCAGTAGTATTTAAATACTATCACTGTAGAAAACATGTTACTTTCTCCCAAACACTATATTAATTGCCTCCAGTCTGGTATTTACCTGTAGTTTCTGGTAGATGTTGGCGCAGTGGTTGCGTATGGTTTGTGTGCTCAGTTTCAGGCGGTCTGCTACTTCTTTGCACAGGAGGCCGCGGGAGAGCAACTGCAATATCTCCAGTTCTCGGGTGGTGAGCTCTGCATGTTTTAGTACTACGTCTGTAGGATGTTTATGAAATGAGTCTATTACTTGTTTGGCAATCGTTGCCGTCATTGGCGCGCCCCCCTCGTAAAGCTCCCTTATTGCGTCCAGTATTTTTTGCGACGAGCTGCTTTTCAAAATATATCCCCCCGCGCCGGCGCGTAGAGACTGGAAGATATTTTCATCGTCTTTAAATACCGTGCACATCAGAAATTTAAGCGTGGGAAAACGTTCTTTCAGTTGCCGCACGGCTTCTACACCGTTTATGCCCGGCAGGTTTATATCCATTAGTACCACATCGGGTATGCTTTCGGGAATGGCCGCTATTGCTACTTCAGCGGTTTCGTAGGCCCCTGTGCAGCCAAACCCCGGCATACCGGCAATGAGTGTCTGCAGGGACTCTCTTATGTCCCTGGCGTCTTCCACTATTGCTACTTTTATGACTGTTGCCATAGGCGCAGCAAAGGTAAACGCAAATGAATGCATTGTATACAAGGTGGACTAGTATTAAAGTACCAGGAGAATAACAAGGAAAATATTTATTTTTAGTGCAATGGGAGCCCTAAACTGCCGGACGTCAAAAATCTTATGCGATCAAAAGTCATAAAAAATATACTGCTTCTTGTCGTATGGATTCTTAGTAACAGCAATGTTTTTTGTCAGCAGATTGAAAACCACTTTACTCATTACACCACTAAAGATGGTCTTGCTGATGGCCTTGTAGCTGCCATCACCCAGGATAGCTCAGGCTTTTTGTGGTTAGGCTGTATAGATGGCCTGTCGCGATTTGACGGACATACGTTTAAAAACTATCGATATACCCCCGGCGATACCACTTCGCTTTGTGAAAACAGGATATGGGGCATGTTCATGGATGCGGAGAAACGTCTTTGGATACTCACTTTTCATTGGCTTTACTTGTATCATCCGGACGGAGAGTGGTTCGAGCATTTTGGCATCAACGCACTGGCAGATGATGCGTTTGACAATATATGCGCTGAAGAGGATGGGCAACTGGTTCTTGCTGGGGGCAAATCACTTTATAAGTTTGACATCAGCAAAAAGAAACTAAGCATATTTAACAGGGAAGGTGTAACCGGCCCCAGGTTCAGGGATTATAAAAAGGATGAACGTGGTCGGGAGTGGATCGCAACCGATTTCGGGCTCACAAGATATGAACCGGCGACAAAACAAACTTTGAAAATACCGATATTAGTTAATGCTTTAACTTTTACTGACAATGGATACCTTTTAGGAAGAACCTTTAACAGGGGGCTTTGTTACATAAATACGGAAACCGGTGCAACAACCCAATTTTTGCCCGATACCGGGCGGCTCAGGCTTAGGGGCCTGTATAAATTAAATGACAGTATTTTTCTCGTGGGTACTGACAGGGGTATTCGCGTATTTCACCTGGATACTAAGACGTTCACAAGCATAGAACCAGACCCGCTTAATCCTACGGGCCTGCTCCCTGCTGACAAAGCGATCACCGGAATTTTTCGCGACCGTGAAGGAATTATATGGTTCGGAAGTGAGCACCTTGAAAAATATGATTTTAAGGATTTTAAGATTAATCTGCTTCCGCCTACGGGAGTGGAACATCATGAACCGGTTTTTGAGAAATTCTCCAGCCTTATCCGTTGTGCAAAAGGAATTTTCCTGTTTGGGAGCTATCACGGCCTGGGCATTTACGATCCGTCTGTCGGCATGGTGAAAATTGCAGATGACACAATGTTCAGGGACAAGATTGTCTCCCATATGCTGGAAGACGCTAGTGGCAGGATATGGAGTAACACTATGGTGGATAACCACAAACCAAAACTTTGTGTTTTTAATTTTAAAAACGGCCAGGTTGAAAATGCCAGGCAATACGATATTCCCCGATGTGACGTAGTAAGCGATATGACACTGGATAGCAGGGGAAATGTTCTTATCGCCACGTCGGGCAAAGGCCTTGTCATTTTTGATACTACGAACAAAACATTCAGCTTTTTTGATACAGTTTCCGGATTATCACCCCATTTTACGAGTTTGCTGACAACTGCCGTCTGTGCAGACCGGTATGGGCGCATATGGGTGGGCACAAGAAAAGGGCTCAACAGGATTGGCAGCGATGGCCGCACGGTAAAGCAATTCAGCCAGAATAAGGCGTTTTCTTTCCTATTGCCTGATTACTACATAACTGACATTAAGGAGGATAAGAATGGTGCAATCTGGTTTACTACCCGGGAGCATGGAATGGGCAGAATAGACCCGCATAACGATTCGTTGATTTTCTTTAGTAATGCCCAGGGGCTGCCAACTCCCTGGTGCAAGGGGTTGTGTATAGATGACGATGATAATATATGGGGTCTTTCAAAACTGGGAATGATCAATATCAATATCAACACCCTGCAAAACAAACTTTATAACGAAGACCAGGGATTTCCCTTCCCTGACGATTTAGGCGCTCCGGACGACAGGTGCAGCGTGCATTTTAGCCGTTACACTGGGAAGTTATACCTGCTT
>CAYNGS010000134.1:0-7176 GCA_964396625.1 uncultured Flavipsychrobacter sp. | reverse complement strand
AATGGCGCGCATAATATCGACTTAGGTTTGTGTTTCTTGATATAGTCGTCTTCGCTAAAGAGCGGGCTATCGGCGGCATTGTCCAGCAGCACCGTTTCACGCTTTAGTGTCACATAGTTAACCACAGATTTCGCAATGGCGTCAGAGTTATTCAGCGGTATCGACTTTAGCGTTGTTACCTCCCCGGTCTCAGCGATGATCTCAGCCTCTATCACCCGTTCTGAATTTTTTTCCAGTATCAAAAATCCTTGCTGGGCGCCTGCATTTTCAAGCAATATCTGCATCAGTTTCTTAAGCAGGTTCGACAGTACTATCTCGCCCGACAAAGCTGTTGAGGCCTTCACAATGGTCGCCATGTCTATGTCCATGTGCGATTGGCCGGCAGAATCCTTCGAAAATGTTTCTGCCGTCTTCTGGCCCGTTGGCCGCTTAAGCTCGTCATAATACACACCCATTTGCTTCACCTTTGCGTCTGCGCCCCACCGCTGATAGGCATTCAGCGCATTCTTAAGGTAAAATTGTGCCACCTGTTCGTGGTTCAGGCCTTTATAGAAAAGCCCTGTCCTTTCCCAGCATATGGCTTCATCTTGTATCATATGGTGCTCCACCGCGGTTTTTATCGCATCATCATACAGGTTTCTCGCCTTAGCATGATTGCCCTGTATTCTCGCGAGTTCGGCTTCAACCAGCAAATGTTTTTGTTGGTAGTTCTCTTTGCAAAGCGTTTCGAATTTTTTAAGCTGTTTTAGATTACTGTGCAGTTTGTTCAACGAAGCCCGCCTGGTTTTTGCATCAGCTTTATCATAAACCGCCGTTATCGCCAGCGACTGATAAAAGTAGAACACCAGGTCGAGCACAGATCCTTTAATACTTCCCTGGTACTTCTCGCAAATGGTGGCATGGTTATAAGCATGGCTGTCCCGGTTGAAGATAATTGCCAATACCAGCTTCTGCAGGTTCAGGTTCTCGAAATAAGCTTCATTCTGCGCGGTCTCCTGTATCTGTACCTGCTTCTCGTCAAATATGGCGCCCGAAAGCACATCCGGGTCGGTCGTGTCAGTAAGCAGGTTAGCGATACACTGTCTGAATATGCGCAGGCGAATGATCGTAAGGTCCTGCCTGAATTTTTCGATCTGCTGGTCCAGTATTTCGGCTCTGTCCGCGAGGCGCTGCAATGGCACGCCGGAATAAAAAGAATTGTACACTATATTCTGGGCGAGGTAGGAAGAGTATTCGTTATCTCCGGTCTCAAGCCCGCTCTTAAACGCTCTTTCCAGTTCGTCGTTAATGTCCGACAGTCTTGTTGTCCAGTGGATAAGAAAAATGTCCTTGGTCATCAATATGCGAGGAGTAAGCTCGTCGGTCTTTAGTTTGTTGGAGACATTCATGGCAATCTCGCCAAACTGTATGCCCTGATCCACCTGGCCCACATACGCGCTGAGGATATAGCCGAATGCCACAAAAGCAAAGGGTGACTTTGGCGACAGACCGTCTTTCACCGATAGTTCCACCATTTTGAAGATCAATAGCGGCACAAGGTTTGGGTCGGCCCAATATCCCGCCGACAATAATTCGGAAAGAATGCGATAGGCTGCTATTTTTTCCGGGTCGGTCATCATGGGCAGGTTCTCAAAAAAAGAAGATGGCTTATTTTTTACCAGCATCTTTATGCGTAGCAGACCTGTTACTATCGACAATTTTCCCGGTTTAGCAGGAAACCTCACACCAAATTTTTTTAGTATTTCGAGTCCCAGCGTTATAGCCTCCGTTTGCTTATTGCCTGCTATAAGCTTCTGTATCTTTACCTCCTGTGCCTTTAACGCATCTTTTAATTCCTTGGCATTGACAAGTATTGTATTTACCAGCACCTCCACGCGATCCATCTCGCCGCACAAAAAAGCGATCTCCGATGATTCGTCATAAAGTTGCAACGTGAATTCATAGTTCGTTTTCCAACTGTCGCGGGCCAGCAGCAACAGCCCTTTTTCGAAATAGAGATAAGCCTGTTGATAAGCGGCTGAAGCCCTCGCCTTTCTGCCCGCCAGCAAGTTCAGGTTGGCTACATAGTTTTTTGCCTCCTGGTCGCTTAGCGTATCTGCCCCGATGTTCCAATGGTTCACCAGGTCGAAAATGTGGTCGTTTATATTTTCTTCCGGGGTATTTGCAGAAATTGCCTTGCCGATCTTCAAATGATACACCTTCTGCTCGGCATCTGATAGCAGCGAAATAATGGTTTGCTGTATCCGGTCATGGGCAAATTTGTAATGGGATGTGGCCGATATGATAAGCCCTTCGGCAAGCGGCTGTTGCAATATGCTTTGAAGCGTGTTCTCCGGCAGACCGGTCGAAATGGAAAGTTTGTGCAGGTCGAACCGTATCCCTATGCAGGCCGCTACTTTTAATACTTCTATCGTTCTTTCCGGCAGTTTCCGGATCGCCGACTTCATCAGGTCTGCCACGTTGCCGGATACGTTCATTTGGGTTATCTCCTCCTTCTTCCATTTCCATTGCTTTTTGTCGAAATCGAAAAAAAGACTGCCTTCGTTGTAGATCGATTGGAGGAACCTATGGATGTAGAATGGGTTGCCCTTTGTTTTGGTATAGATCAGTTGAGATAATTCTTCTGAGTCCGACTGGTTGGTGCGCAGCAGTTCGTCAACCATTTTTCTTACATCGTAGTTAGACAAGTTGACCACTTCAATTTCATGAAAAACGATATTCTTTTCACTCAACGTGCCCAACATTTTTTTCAGTGGATGGTCGTTATCCACTTCATTGTCGCGATAAGCGCCGATAAGCGTTATGTACCGGGCTTCTTTATCAGTAAGAATAAGATTGAACAGGTTTAACGACGACCCATCGGCCCATTGCAGGTCATCAATAAATATCACCAGTGGATTTTCCTTGCTGGCCACCGCTTTTATGAAATTGCCCAGCACATAGTTGAACCTGTTTTGCAGTTCCGCACCCTTCAGGTAGGGCAGACTGGGTTGCCTGCCTATCAGCGCTTCTATCCCCGGTATCAGGTCGGTAAGCACTTTTCCCTGTGTGCCTACTTTTTCCAGAATATTATGCTTCCAGTGCGCAAGCGTCCCCTGGTCCTTGGTGAGCATATAATTGATCAGCTCTCTAAAGGCCAGTATGAAAGCTGAGTAAGGTGTGTTTTGTTGTACCTGCTCAAACTTCCCACTCACAAAAAAACCCTTCTGTTCAGTTACAGGCTTCTGCAATTCGTTTATCAGGCTCGTCTTTCCGCTACCCGAGTAGCCATACACAAGTACAAGCTCACTCGATCCGGCTGCACAATTTTCAAATATGCGGAACAGTTTTTTTCGTTCGTTGTCCTTTCCGTAAAGTTTCGGGTGGATAAAGAGCTGTCCTGAAAAATCATTTTCGCCAAGCACAAAATTGTCGTCCTGCGCCGGCTCATGTGTCAGGCAGTACTTCAGATCATAATAAACACCAATGGCCGATTGATAGCGGTCCTCCGCATTCTTGGCAAGCAGCTTCATGATTATTGCAGACACTATCGGCGAAAAATCATTAATGACCTGGTCCGGTGGTACAGGTGTCTTTGCCAGGTGTGCGTAGATAAGTTCTATCGGGTCTGTGTATTCAAAGGGCAGCTTGCCCACAAACATTTCATAAAGTACAACGCCCAGGGAGTAAAGGTCTGTGCGGTAATCGATCACCCGGTTCACTCTGCCGGTCTGCTCAGGCGCCACGTAAGACAGTGCGGCTTTGTGTATGATGTAGTTGTTTGTATCATCCAGCTTTAGCCGGTTTAGCGAGGCGATCTGGAGATCTATCAGAAATATCTTTGAAGTGGCCTTCTCAATAAGAATATTACCGGGGCTTATATTGTTATGGATAATGTTTTCCTTTTGCAGTTCAGCCAATGCCGCGGTGAGCTTTAAGGCAAGGGATAATAATTCGTTGAAAGATTTCTTATTGGTTTCCAGGTAGGTGGCAAGGTCGGTCCCGTCAATATATTCAAAAACAATGCCCTTATGATTTTCTACCGTGGTTTGAAGCAGTGCTTTCCTTACAGAGACACATTTAGTATTAACCGAAAATTCATATTCATTTTCAAAGTACCAGGCCTGGTCCGAGTTTGGAAATTCCTGGTTCAGTATCTTAACGCACACAGGAAATTCAAAATTGTAATTTTTTCCACGAATAACAATGGAATTATTACCAATGTTGATCAGATCATCCTGGGTGAAGTTTTTTATCATCGATAAAAAAGTGATGTTAGTCGCTAAAGATAACTCTTTAAGTAACTCATAGTTACTGCTTTGCCCGTAATTTTTCGATTGCTAACTGGTCGATAAACAGCATCTGTTAACGCACCAAATGCACTGCGTGCTCGTATTTATTGGCTTTTGCTGGCGATTTAACTTGATACGCCGGTTCGAGCATAGTTTGCACGAATCCTGCATCAGTGCCTGATTGACTGCTGTTTTTTGCCATTAAAAGAAGTATCGTCGGGCCCCTACGTTATTTTGCCGATCATTAATTGATTTTTAGCTTGTTTCATATATTTGTATTTATATATTTATATGAACTGGTTTCTTTTTTACTAAATTTAAACCATACAAAGCAAGGCAGAACACTAAAGCAGATCAACGCGAAAATATCCACATTCCTATGTCGGTACCAACAACACAATTGCAAGTAGGGCGGGAGTATGTAGATCCTCGTGAGGAAGAAGTAGTTGCAGGCATGATAAAGGAAATGGAGGTTCAGCTCAACAAATTGTATAAGGACAAAAAAATGTTGCGGCAGATACACACCAAGATGCATGGTTGTGTCAAAGCTGCATTCATCGTTGAGCCGGGCTTACCTGACGAATTAAAAGTCGGTGTCTTCGCCGAGCCGCGTAAGTATAACGCGTGGGTCCGTTTTTCAAGCGCTAACACAAAGCCGCGGTCAGACAAGAAAAATGATGTAAGGGGTATTGCTATTAAATTGCTGGGGGTTCCCGGCGAAAAGATTCTTCCCGACGAAGAGTTCAAAAACACACAGGATTTTTTGCTGATGAGCAGCGAAACCTACTTTTCAAAAAGCATAGTTGCATTCTCTCCCACGCTTGCCGCATTCACTTCCGAAAACAAACTGAAGTTAGCTCTATACATTCTCAATCCTGCCCACTGGAAGATTCTTAAAAAGGTGCAGGCGTCTATGATCCCCTGCGATAACCCGATCGCGATTCCTTATTGGAGCACGCAGCCGTACCGGTTTGGTGGCCCCGATACCGCTGTCAAATACGCACTCGAGCCATCGCCCAAGAATCATGTCGTCATCGCCAACAAAACAGACTATGACTTTCTGAGGGTTAATCTCGCGCAGACCCTCAATAATAATGAGATCGATTTCGATTTTTTCATCCAGTTTCAGACGAATGCCGACACTATGCCTGTTGAAGACCCCACTATTCCGTGGCCTTCGCCTAAAATTAAAGTGGCCACTCTGAAGATCATCCCCCAATCGTTCGATTCCAATGCTCAGACGGCGTTTGGAGAGAATCTGTCATACAATATTTGGCATTCGCTCCCGGTTCACCGTCCTCTGGGCAGTTTTAACCGTGGTCGTGGCAAGATATACGAGTCAATGGCAAAGTTCCGCCATGAGCGGAACGGAGAGCGCATCGTGGAGCCGCAAGACACACATGATTTCCTTTATACCAGCCACAGGGCCACGGTGCCCGATGCTATTGCGGAGATACCCGCCTCCGGAACGCTGCAGAGGACCGCAGAGATCATAGTCGATTGTAATAAGGAAAAAGCATTCAGATATATTTCCGGCGGTAGTCACTTGTCTCATTGGCTCAAGACATCAGGGCCCATAGCCGGAGAGAAGAAGGTTGAAGTGATACAAGGCCCTTACTCAAAACCCGGCGCCACTCGTAAAGTGGTATTTAAGAATGGCGACTCGGTAGTCGAGGAGCTGTTGAGCCACAACGCATTTGCCAATTATTCCTACCAGGTCACACAGTTCTCCAGTTTTTTCAAAAATCTTACAGATAAGGCCTACGCCAGGGTGTGGTTCGACACCGTCAATGACAAGACCCGGATTCGATGGACCTATTATTTTACCTACAAGAATGCATCGTCGAGAGTGGTTATCGCCCTGTTCCTTTTATTATTTTACAAAAAATTCATGCAGCGTGCGCTGGATGCCGCAAAGCGGGATATGGAAAAAGAAGGTTAATTATTTTTACACCTTTAACAATTAAGCACTATGTCTTTGTTAGATCGTTTAAATGCTCCCGGCCCGAAACGGATTCTGGCGCTCGACGGTGGTGGCGTGCGCGGGGCCATCACGCTCGGGTACCTGCAGCGGCTGGAGCATATACTTGCGGCTCAAAGCAGCAACCCGGATACGTTTGTGCTGTCCGACTATTTCGATCTCGTTGGTGGCACAAGCACAGGTTCCATTCTTGCATCATGTATTGCGCTTGGCATGAAGATGGATCAGCTTAAAGTGGATTACTTTAATGTTATCGATAAGATCTTCGGAAAGAAATACGCTAATTGGAACATGGTGCCCGGCAAGGCAGCTCAAAAAATGTTTAATGTTTTATTCTCAAGGGCCGACTATGATTCCGGGCCTATAGAGCAGGCGCTGATGACGATGTTCGGCGATAAGACCATGGGCAGCGATGCATTCAGATCTGGTTTGTGCATTGTCACCAAGCGGGCAGATACCAATAGTACCTGGCCGATACTGAACCATCCTGGAGGAAAATATTTCGATAGCGACGACGGCAGGAATAAGGACATTCTTTTATGGAAGGCCGTGCGCGCGAGCGCCGCAGCGCCAACCTATTTTATTCCCCAGGTCATTGACGTAGGTGGTGGCACTTCGTCGGCTGCATTTGTAGACGGTGGTATGACAATGGCAAACAATCCCGCGCTGCAGACCCTTATGGTAGCCACTTTAAAAGGATTCCCCTTCAGGTGGAAAATGGGTGCCGACAACCTGATGCTGGTCTCGATAGGTACAGGCGTTAACAAGATGCGCAGGAGCGTGGAGGAGATAACCTCTTACCAGGAATTTCGTTGGGCTGCAGAAATACCCGACATGCTGATGCAGGATGCCTCCTGGCACAACCAGCTCATTTTGCAATGGCTGTCTGATTCTCCCGTGCCCTGGAGTATCAACGGCGAGGTC
>CAYNGS010000133.1:1883-7187 GCA_964396625.1 uncultured Flavipsychrobacter sp. | reverse complement strand
TACCACCGGCGTAGGATTAACAGTGACGCTGATGGCATCGCTGCCCACACATCCGCCCGAGTTTGTAACAACAACGCTGTAAATGCCCGTAGATGACACTGTTATCATCTGTGTTGTTTCCGAAGTATTCCACAGGTGGGTGGCACCGGGATTGCCGGAGTTGAGCGTCAGGCCGCCGCCGCATATTGCTGTATCGTTTCCGAGCGAAACAACAGGGCTGGGAACCGATATCACGTTCACGGTATTTGTTGTGGTCAGGCCGGCAGGATTGGTTTCAGTCACCGAATACGTACCCGGCGTCGACACATAAATGATCTGCGAAGTACTGCCCGTGCTCCACAGATAAGTGCTCCCGGGATTACCTGCGTTTAGCTCCAGCACTCCCCCTGAGCAGATCGACGAATCAGTAAATGTGATAGTCGGTGCGTCCGGATAACAGCCGGCCAATGTCGCGCATGCTTCATAGGTCCATATGTCATTCCTCGGCAGCCCCGACGGCGGGTTCACGGCGTCACCCATTCCGCCCCAAACGTATAAAAGCCCGTTGTTGATCCACGCCGATGCCACGTCTCTCGCACCCAGTATATTGCCCGCATCCGGCACACCTTCCGTCGTGTACATACCACGCTGTTCGGGTGAGTGGCTGCCGCCAATCCAGTTCCAGTAATTCGTTACCGGGTCATACACCCACATATCATTCATATAACCACCCGATGCCAGCCCGTCAAATCCGAATCCATCGCCGCCAAACATGTAAAGTTTATTGTTGTAGGTCCATCCCTTCAGGTTCATCCTCGGCCCCGGAAAGTTACCAGCCGCCGGAGTGCCCATCGTGCCATACACACCATGGTCGCTTATATCGTTGTGCCCGTTCAGCCAGCGCCAGTTGTTTGTCGCCGGATCATACTCCCACAGGTCGCAAAGCCGCCCGTCTTCAAGGAATGGGTTGGTCACCCAGCCCCAGCCTGCAGCCAGGTAAAACTTGCTGTTGCACACCCACCCAAATGCGGAGTGCCGTGAACCCGGATTATTTGCCGGTGCAGCCACACCGATAGAACCGTAGGTACCGCCGGAACCCGACAGATTGCTGCCCTTAAGCCATGTCCAGTTGTTGGTCACTGGGTCGTACTGCCATAGGTCGTTCAGCTCGGCCAGGGTACCAGCCGCATCGCGCCCAGTGCCACCGAAAAGGTAAAATTTATTGTTGTAGGTATAGCTTACACCCTGGAACCGCGAACCGGGATTATTTGCAGGCGCAGCCACACCGATACTGCCATAAGTACCGATAGCCGACGTGCCTGAGCCTTTCAGCCACCGCCAGTTGTTCGTTGCCGGATCATATTCCCACACATCGTTGTAATAGGGCGACCCTGACACCGCGCCGCCAAATAAGTACAGCTTATTATTGTACGTCCAGCTTACCGGGAACGCACGCGCACCCGGTGTGTTCAGTGGTGCGGCGACACCAAGGGTACCATAAACAGGTACCTGGTAGGTTGAGTCTGTGCTTCTCAGCCGCTTCCAGGTATTGGTCGGTATCACATAGCGCCACAGATCATCAAAACTATAGCCACCCGACCCATCTGTGCTGCCGCTGAAGATGTATACGGTATCATGCAGTTGCCAGGTCGCATTCCCACTCCTTGCAAAAGGATTATTGTAAACGGTGGACACACTCGTTGATGACGAATAGCTCCCGCAATCGGGGTTCTCATACCCTTTCAGCCACTCCCAGTTGTTTGTGGTGGCATCGTAGGTCCACAGGTCGTCTGCATATGCGACTGCTCCTGACGGATCCTTGGCTATAGGCACACCCTGCCCGCCAAACAAGTATGCATGATTGTTCATCATCCAGCACAGCGGCATATCGCGCGAACCGGGATGATTGTATGGCAGATAGTTTCCGGGCGCCGAATACTTGCCCGGCTGGTCAACATATTTGTCACCTTTTATCCATGTCCAGTAGTTTGTGAGCGTATCAAAGCGCCACAGGTCGTCCCGGCCGCGGCCTCCGTACAGGTACATATAATTGCCAATAGTGAATCCTGCCGCGCCGGTCCTTGCGCCCGGCCCGTTCGATGCCGCTGCCACGCCCATCACACCATGATTACCCGTATCATTCATGGTGTTTGCGCCAGCTATCCAGGTCCAGTTATTCGTTGCAGGATCATATTCCCACATATCGTTCAGGAATGCATCTATGATATCTGGCTCACCGCCAAAGAGATAGAACTTATTGTTATGCAGCCAGCTCGTGCCACGTATCCGCGACCACGGCCTGTTCGTAGCTGCCGTTACACCAATAGTTCCGTAACTGCCAAGACCACCTGTAAAATTGTCGCCTTTCAGCCATGTCCAGTATGTCGTAGCCGGGTCATATACCCAAAGATCGTTGCGGTAGTCGCCACCAAACATGTACATCTTATTGTTGAAGGTCCAGCAGTTGGAGCCATACCTTGCCGGTGGCCGGTTCGACGAGCTCTCTACGCCCATAGTGCCATAACTGCCAAAGTCAAATGCTGTATTGCTGCCGGCAAACCACGTCCAGTTATTCGTTGCAGGGTCGTATTCCCAAAAATCGTTCAGCTCACCGCCCACAAAACTGACGTCTTTACCTTCACCACCAAGAAGATAGAGCTTATTGTTGTACAGCCAGTAGGCGCAACCATAGCGGCCAGATGGTGTATTGGCCGGGTTGGCAACACCCATGGTGCCCCAGGTACCACCCACATCGTAGCCGTTAGAGCCTTTTAAGAACGTCCAGATATTGGTTGTCGAATCAAATACCCACAGATCGTTCAGCTTGCCGTAATTACCATAAACATCCTCCCCAAGCCCGCCAAATGCGTACAGCTTATTGTTGTATGACCAACTGGCGCCCCAAAAGCGCCCGCCCGGATTATTGTGAATGTCTGCCACCCCTGCAGGGCTGAATATTCCCGCCGGCAGTTCATACGCATTACCCTTTATATAATTCCACCGCTGCTGGGCACTCACACCAAACGACACAAAAAACAACAACATGAGGGTACCAAAACGCTGCATAAATTCAAGATTTGAAAAAGGTAATGTAATAGTTATTTCTACCCTGCAATTTACGCTACAGCGCTGACGCGAAAAAAAAATCCTCAAAATATCTATAAAAAACAACTAAAAGTTAACCGGTATTTATAGTTTTACTCAAAGCTCAAAAAGATGGTAAACCTTTATTTATCGCTGTCAGATTTTGTCCTGCACCAGGTACACGAGCACAAGACGCTGATCATAACATTAGTGCTGGGCATGATCACGGGTTTAGTGGCGCAAATGGCGCTGCCCGGTAAGGGCTTTGGCATTATCTCCACCGTAGCTATCGGCATCGCGGGGGCCTGGCTGGGCGCCAGGTTCATAACACCCTACCTCACTTTTATTCGCAATCCTTTCTTTAAGCATATGGGTGCGGCCATCGCTGGCGCCATGATCCTTGTTATACTGATCGACTTGTTCAGAGGCAAACACGATGAGGACAAGGACCGTTGGAAGCATGGATGAACCATTTTGTTTGTGCCGGCGGCACGCTTTTGGTTGGAAAGGTTTTACTGACTATTTTTACTTTATTCAAATATTTCTTCAAACTAAATCACGTATATGAATACTAATCGTCTATCCAAAAAAATTTCAGATGCATTAAACCAGCAGCTTACCACCGAGGCGCACGCCTCGCAGGTGTACCTGTCCTACGCCGTTTGGGCCGATAGCCAGGGTTACCAGGGTATCGCAAATTTCCTGTTTCGCCATGCCGAGGAAGAGCGCAACCACATGATGAAAATACTCGAATATATCCAGGAGCGTGGCGGCCGGGCAAAGATAGTGGCCATACCCGCACCAAACCCCGACCCCAAAAGTGTGAACAACTGTTTCGAAAGCGTGTTTGAGCGGGAAGTGGAAAATACATCTGCAATCTATAAAATTGTAAAACTGAGTTTTGACGAGCAGGACTGGGCCACCTGGAATTTTATGCAATGGTTCGTAAAAGAGCAGATAGAGGAAGAGACAATGGCCCTGAACTTAATATCCAAGATAAAAATTGCCGGTGGCGAAAAAGCCAATGGCGATGCGCTGTATGAGCTTGACCGCGACCTTGGCAATTCACCCGATGATGCCCGCTCGGCAGAGTCGGTTACTGCCGCCAACCCATAGTTTCAATGAATGTATAAACGATCAAAACAAAAAAGCTGAAAGTCAACTTTCAGCTTTTTTGTTGGCCTTAATTCATGGTCGCTATTAACTGAATTCGGAAATAATATTCTTCTTGATCTTCTTTGCGCTGTTCCCGCTTTCATCAAGAATGGCCAGCAGCCGCTGCCTTACATCTTCACTGAGGCCGTTCACTTCATCTTCCAGTATGTCGCGCAGGTCATCCAGTTCTGCTCCGGTCGCGCCGGCCACCTTGTACAATTTTCTTTTCCATTTGCCTGCCGAGGCCGCAATGTCGTTTCTCAGGTCTTCACCTTTCTCCGGTGCCAGCAGCAGTCCGGCAACAAGCCCTACCAGGGCGCCTGCAAAAAATTTCGATGTACTCATGTTGTTTATTTTTTATGGTTATTTAATTCTTCTACTTACCGCCAAAAAGTTTCGCAATCACAAATATTATAAGGCCGATCACTGCGATCACCAGGAACACGCCCACCCCTACCCCGGTCTTGAAAATATCACCGATCAATTGACAACTGTTCAGCATCAAAGTAAGAAATAATGCTAATACCGAATATACCTGTATCCTTTTCATTTCGTTAATTTTATGAGTTAGCCAAAAACACGATTACATTCTACCGCTAATACGATAAAAAAATCCATGCCAACGGCGCTCATAAAAAAATCTGCTGTTTCCGGAGCTAATAGAAGGCCTCCTCAAAGTGGGCGATCTCTTTCAGATTTTCGCCATCCACAAGCACACTTATAATATCATACCTGATATTAATGTATTGCCGGTTTTCCTCAGCAAATGCTGCTGCAGCCAGTTTAAGGAACTGCTGCTTTTTTCGCGTTACAGCCTCCTCCGGAAAGCTGGTATCGTAAGACGAACGTGTCTTTATTTCAACGATGACCAATATATCGTCTTTTAATGCTATAATATCAACTTCCTTTTTACCACTGCGCCAGTTGCGGTGCAGAATAATATAACATTTATTTAGAAAAATGGCCCCAGCTATTGGTGCGCCCTTATTCCCATTTTTTTATGGTTTGGACTTAAAAATGAGTCATTGGCTTTAAAAAATTATTAATGGAATTTAACCTCCGTGTCGTCCGTTAACCTCCGTGTCT
>CAYNGS010000133.1:0-1873 GCA_964396625.1 uncultured Flavipsychrobacter sp. | reverse complement strand
AGTCCGCAGCTATTTGTTCGCCCTTTATCCCAATTTTGTTATGTTTGGACATCAAAAAGACTCATTAGCATGAAAAAATTAGTACTGGACTTTCCAATACAATTACATGAAGCATTAATAATAGGAAAAAATTACCGTTTCATAGCGCAGGCAAAAGAATTTAACAACGTGGTCGTTACCGGCCTTGGCGGCAGTGGCATCGGGGGTTCTATTGTGCAGAATTATGTTTTCGATAAACTGAAAATTCCATTCATAGTCAACAAAGATTATTTTCTCCCGTCATTCGTCAACAGGAAATCATTAGTGATCGTCTGCTCTTACTCAGGCAACACAGAGGAGACACTTGCAGCCATGCGTCAGGCCATAAAGCAGCGCGCCACGGTAGTCTGTGTTACATCTGGTGGTGCTGTGGCCGAGCTTGCCAATCAAAAACATCTGGACTGTATTCTCGTACCTGCCGGCATGCCGCCGCGTGCCTGCCTCGGATATTCGCTGGTGCAGCTTTTGTACATCCTCTCTCATTTTTCTCTTATCGGCAACGGCTTTGAACGCGAGATAAAAAGAGCGATCAAACAAATGAAAGATGGCGAAAATGACACACAGAAAAAAGCCCTTGCCGTCGCTAAAAAAGTATACGGCAAGCTGCCGATTATTTACTCATCCAGCTCGTTCGAAGGCATTGCGGTCCGCTTCCGCCAGCAGTTGAACGAGAACAGCAAACTGCTCTCCTGGCATGGCGCCATACCCGAAATGAATCACAACGAACTCGTTGGCTGGCGAGACGATGCACAGGATAAGGCTGTCATCATCCTCAGAAACGTAAATGACTATGAACGTGTGCAGACGCGCATGGAAATAAACAAAAAGGTATTCAGAAAACACACTTCCACAATCGTGGAAATTTATTCAGAAGGCAAAAGCTATTGGGAAGAAGCATTTTATCTCATTCACCTCACCGACTGGGTATCCGTTATGCTCGCGGAGCTGCGCGGCGTTGATGCCACAGAAGTGAAGGTGATCGACTTCCTTAAAAAATCATTGTCGAAAGTATAAGGAACGTTGAAAAAAAAAATTGTCCCCGGCCTTTCGGCTGGGGACACAAAAAAATCTTTGGCAGCTATCGCCCTCAGGACGTTTTCAAACTCCCGCTTCACCTGGCCTTACAGGTCAATACCACTATGATGTGGCAATACATGATCCACAGCGCTGTGCGCTTTATGCGCTGCACCTAACGCAGAATTATGATGATGATGTGCAGGATTATTAGGGTCATGCTCTGCACCTTCAGCATTCGTAGTATCGGTCGCAGCGTTTGCCTGGTCAGTCACTGTTTGCGTATTTAGTTCCTCAGCAGATGAATTAACTACCGGCGTCGTATCCTGGGTATTTGTTTCCATAAAAATTATTTAATTGGTTAGAAAAAACATTTATAAAGATAGGGAAATAAAAATGATACACAAAAACAGAATTTACATATTCGTCATAAATAAACCCGTTATAATGCTTTACACATGTAACTCAAACAAATTTAACCGGAGATCAGCTCCAGGCTCTCTTCCAGCGTTCTTATCTTCGCCATGGCATCCGACCGTTTCTTACGCTCATTTTCGATCACCTCGGGCTTGGCATTCTGTACAAACTTCTCATTTCCCAGTTTTTTGTCTACGCTGGCAATAAAGCCCTTCAGGTAGTCGAGCTCCTTCTCCATCTGCTGCTTTTGCACGCCGGTGTCTATTGTGGCTGCCGCAGCCTCAATGTATAATTTATCTGTCTGCACAACAAGCGAGATAGAACCCTGTTTCGGTTCCGTAGTAAAACCTGTTTGCTCCGCATTTACCTGACGGCGCAATATATCTATCGCGCCTTCGTAAAA
>CAYNGS010000132.1:0-7216 GCA_964396625.1 uncultured Flavipsychrobacter sp. | reverse complement strand
TTTTCTGTAACATCCTGTATGATACCCACCATTCTTACTGCCTTACCTGAGCTGTCTCCGGTGGTCTCGGTTTTGGCATGCAGCACTTTCTGGGTTCCGTCGTTGAGCGTAATGTGGTAGTATGTGTCCGAGGGCTGCAGCGTCTCTTTACTTATTTTTAGTTTCTGCTTTACAACCACATTATCTTCAGGTCTGTTGAAAGCCAGAATGTCTTCAAATCTCAGTTCTGTGCCTACCGGCATGCCGTATATCCTGTAAAGTTCATCAGACCATTCTATATCACCGGTTACCAGGTCCCAGGTCCAGTTGCCAATGTGTGATAGTTCCTGTGCCTGCTTATACAGGTCGCGGCTTTCAAGCAGATCGCGGATCATTTTACGCCGGTTGGTCACATCCATCACGGTTCCCATCATCACCTTTCTTCCGTTTTTATAAGCAATGACACCCCTCGACCAAAGTACCTTTTCTTTGCCGTTTACCACGTAACGGTATTCATTATCATATAGCCCGTCTTCTGCTATAGCCCGGTCTCTGTTTGCATTTACACGGTCCCGATCGGCTGGGTGAACATTATCGATCAGCGTAGAAAGGTCAAAATCACCAACTTCATAAATTTCTTTGAACTGTGGTGTCACATCCATCTTCCCCGTTTCTACATCCAGCTCAAAGCTGCCGAGCTGTGCTTGCGCCTGGGCATCCAGCAATTGCCTTTCCCTTAAAATAAGTTTGTCGGCAATTTCTTTTTCTGAGTCAATGTCCAATATGATCCCGACTATTTCAATAGGTGTGCCCTGCAGGTTTCTTTTGAAAACAGAGGAATAATTCCTCATCCAGTAGTACTTCCCGTCACTTTTTTTTAGCCGGTATTCCCACGAGATCACTTCCCCATCAGCAGCTTTTGTGCAGCGTTCCTGTGCTTTCGAATTTTCGGTTATGTCATCGGGATGAACAACATTAGTAATAAATGAGTTGCCCATTTCTGCCAGTTCCCGTGTGTCATAACCGAAAAACTGCTGATATTTCTCGTTTGCATACTTTATCTGTCCGTTGGTGAGGCTGAACACATAATTCAGACCGGGTGTTGTATGGGAGATGATGTCCGTAAAATGCGCCTGCTCATTTATATGATTTTTCAGCAGTTTGATATAGATGTTCGTGGCGGCAGTGTCAGCCTCAACTGTGTAGGTGTCGATCTCTTTAATGATCTCTATCGCTTCGCTTACATCGGTAGTAAATGAGGGGAGGAATTTCAACAAAGCTTTTTTCCTGACATAGCCGGTGAGTGTAATGTCCTCGGCGGTTATTTCTTCACGTTTTATTATTTTTAGCTGATCTTTTACCCAAAGATCTAAAGATCGCTCCAGTTGTGCCTGCAGGCCGTTCTCCTCCACACATGTAAGAAACTCTGTGTGTGAGATGATGGACATGGCAATCAGTTCATCATCGGTCATGCCGCTGAAAAACCTTAGCATAGGCAGGTTTATAGACCTCGAAATGCGTATCTGTTCCTGTATATAAGGGATGAGGTAATTCTCCCTCACAAATTTTGCATAAACCGGTAACCACCGGAAAATCAGCTTTTCGGTTTTGGGTTGCCTTTTGGTCTCGTTTTCCAGCGCCACTTCTTCTGACACGAATGAATGTTTTTAATGCTTCCGAACGACAAACAAAGTAGATTAAAAATACACAAGCTTAAAGAATAATAAAAGCCCGGCTTTTACGCGATAACATTGACTGCCAGTTCCAATTGTGATGAATTAAAATGACATAAAAATCATGCCAAACAAAATTGACCGATTTTTTTATATGACGTGGTGTGGGTACATTCAAAAGATAATTTTTTATAAAACAATTACTATTATAACTTTGCGCACCCGATAAACGAGGGTCGTTAATGGATTCTGGCCATATTAAGAAAGTTTCTTTTGCAGGGCTTTTAATTACCTTAGGTATTATTTTCGGGGATATAGGTACCTCGCCATTATACACCTTTCAGACCATACTAAAAGAGGGGGGATCAGCGACCGAGGAACTTGTTTTGGGCGCAATATCCTGTGTTTTCTGGACGCTAACCCTTCAAACTACCTTCAAATATATCCTCATAACCCTACAGGCCGACAATAAGGGGGAGGGCGGCATCTTTTCACTCTATGCGCTGGTGCGCCGTTATGGAAAGAAGCTGATGTTTCCGGCCATGATAGGGGCCGGCACACTGCTTGCCGACGGCATCATTACCCCGCCTATATCGGTTACATCGGCCATTGAGGGGCTAAGCGGAGTAAAAGGGCTGCAGGGTGTCATTGTGCCCGGAAACCATTTGGTGATGGGCCTGGTGCTGGGTATCTTATTCCTATTGTTCGTATTTCAGCGATTCGGCGCCAAGGTTGTAGGCTGGTCATTCGGCCCGATCATGTTTTTGTGGTTTCTTATGCTGGGTGGCCTGGGCTTTAACCAGATCATACATTACCCGCAGATATTCAAGGCCCTTAGCCCGGTTTATGGCTTCAATCTTCTGACAGCTCATCCGCGGGGTTTCTGGCTGCTTGGAGCGGTCTTCCTATGCACTACCGGTGCTGAAGCGCTGTATTCTGACCTCGGCCACTGCGGCAGAAAGAACATACAGGTAAGCTGGATATTTGTGAAAATAACGCTTGTGCTCAACTACATGGGCCAGGGTGCCTGGGTACTGTTGCAGAACAAACCAAACCTGGGTGACATCAACCCCTTCTTTTCAATAGTGCCGCACGGCTATCTGCTGCCATCCATCATTCTTGCTACTGCGGCCACTATCATTGCCAGCCAGGCCCTGATAAGCGGGTCCTTTACGCTGATCAGTGAAGCCATAAGCCTGAATTTCTGGCCTAAGGTGCGGGTGAAATTCCCGACCACAATTCGCGGGCAGATATACATTCCCAGTATCAACTGGATACTGTGCGTAGGCTGCATACTGGTGGTGCTTTACTTTAAGACCTCTGAAGCGATGACAGCAGCCTACGGCTTTTCTATTACCATTGCCATGCTGATGACCACTATACTCGTGTACTACTTCCTCAGGTATGTAAAGCATTTCCCGCTGTGGGCGGTGGTCATTATTCTGGTTGTGTTTGTGTCGGTGGAGTCTTGTTTCTTCGTTGCCAACGCTGTGAAGATCGTCAAAAGGCTGTTCTTCCTCGTGTTTGAGTTCGGCCTCATATTTACAATGTATGTATGGTACAGCGCCCGCAAGATCACCAACCGGTTCCTGAAATTTGTGAACATGAAGGAGTATCTTCCTTTACTGGTGGACCTGAGTAAGGACCAGAGCATCACCAAGTTTGCCACGCACGCCATATACCTTACCAAGGCCGATCACACTTTCCAGATAGAAGAGCGTATCATCTATTCCATATTCAGCCGAAAGCCCAAGCGGGCCGATTTTTATTGGTTTGTGCATGTGGAGCGGACAGACGAGCCTTACACAATGGAGTACACCATCGAGGAGCTCAAAAAAGATAAGGTTATAAGGATAGAGTTCAGACTCGGGTTCCGCGTTCAGCCGCGTATAAACCTGATGATGCGCAAAGTGGTGAAGGAGATGGTGGAACATAAAGAAATGGACATCACCAGTCCTTACCCCTCGCTGAGCAGGCACAATCTTGCGGCCGATTTCGTCTTTGTGATCCTGGAAACCTTCCTGTCTACAGACAATGAGTTCAAGGGCAGGGATGGGTTCATTCTCAACAGCTATTTCTTCCTCAAGCACCTGTCGCTGTCCGACGATAAGTCGTTCGGGCTGGACACGAGCGAAACACGCACTGAGAAGATACCTATGGTGGTAACTCCGTTCACAAAAATGGAGCTTAAGAGAACCTTCTTCAAGATCTACGAGTAGCACCAGTCGGCAGAAATGCCACATATCAATGCCTGCGAAGCTGTTCTTCGAACGGAGTTTTGTTGTGTATATTTGTCTATTCACAAAGAGACCGGAAAATATCTTAATCGCCAATGCTATCCGTAACGTACTTCTATAGGGAGCCGAGAAAGACAGGAGTTTCCATAGAAGGTATTTTTAAGCTGGTGAAGGAATGCCTTGCAGGTAAAGTGCAGATAACAGAATTTTATTGCGATGCAAAATTGTCGAGGCAGGCAAACATGAGGTGTGCGGCGCAACATGCCGGCGAGATAAATCATATTACCGGCGATGTGAATTTCCTGGCGCTGGGGCTTAAGGGCAAAAAGAATATACTCACAGTACATGACCTTGGGCACTACGATACGCTGAAAAAGAGAGGCTTTCTCCAATTTACCATATACCGGCTGTTTTGGTTTAAGTACCCACTCAAGTACATCGATGTCGTAACAGTAGTATCTCAGTTTACGAAGAGCAGACTGGTGGAGTATTTCGATTTTCCCGGGGAACGGATAAGGGTCATTCATGATCCGGTAAAACCGATATTCCAGTTTGTAAAAAAGGAAAAGCTGAACGTGAGGCCGGTAATACTGATGATGGGCACCGGCAGGCACAAGAACCTGGGCAACCTTATAGAGGCGGCCAGGGGCAGCGACTTTCACATAGACATCATTGGCTGGCCTGCTGCAGATGAGTTGGCGCGTCTGAAGAGCTACGGGATATCTCATACTGTTTACAACAATTTAACCGACGAAGAAGTGTATAAAAGATATATTGAGTGCGATGTATTGTTCAATGCTTCGTTCTACGAAGGCTTCGGAATGCCGGTCATTGAGGCACAGTCGGTGGGGCGGCCGGTGGTGACGAGCAACATTGGCGCTATGAAGGAGGTGGCGGGAAACTCGGCGGTGCTCGCAGACCCCAATAAGCCGGAGGAGATACGAGCGGCCATAGCGAAACTGGTGACCGACCGCGAGCATTACGACAGGATCGTCAGCCTCGGGCGGGAAAATATCGCCGCTTACGGATACCAGGCCATAGCCAACCAGTATCTTGAGGTATACGAAGAACTGAGCCGGGAACAGAAGGCGAAAAACTAAAAATTCAGAACATTTTTTCAAAGTTGCCAGCAATTGAAAGAAACTAGAAATATCGTCTACCTGTATTCTGAGGTGATGCCCTATGCCATTGCGGTGATGAGGGCGTTGGTGCAGGAGCACGGTGTGGCGGTAGACTGCATTTACTGGGATCATAAGAAACGAACACCGTTTGTGCCGGTGAACGAAAAGGGCATTACTTTTCATAAGCGGTCATTGTTTGACGAGCGGTTAATTAAACACTTTATAGAAGAGCGGAGCCCGTCAATAATATATGTGGTAGGGCGGATGGATGATCTGTATCTTAAAGCCTGCCTGAGTTTCAGAGGCAACTCGACGATCGTTACCGGCAGCGACAACCAGTGGCATGGCGATCTGAAACAAAGAATAGCAGCATTGTTCAACCCACTGCTATACAAGCGATACTTTGAGTACTTCTGGGTACCCGGCAAGCGGCAATATGAGTTTGCGCAGCGGATGGGATACAGTGCGGACAAGATCATTCGCAATTTGCTGACAGCGGACACGGCGGTGTTTGGTACTGTTTTTGAAGACAACAGGCAATCAAAAAGGACAAAGTACCCGCATACCATCGTATATGCAGGGCGGTTCGCGCAGGTGAAGGGGTTGGACCTGCTGATACAAGCCTTTCGGAATGCAAAGAATGAGACGCAAAATGACTGGCGGCTTATTTTAGTGGGGGCAGGGGATATGAAAGTAAGCAGCGACTCCTTCACAGAGGTTAAAGGGTATATGACGGGTGCAGAGCTGGCCGCGGAAAGCAGGAACTGGGGTGTATTTTGCCTGCCAAGCGTGTACGAACCCTGGGGTGTGGTGATACATGAGTTTACAATGGCCGGTCTGCCGGTCATATGTTCGGACAAAGTAGGGGCGGCGGATGACCTGGTAACGGCTGGTGGCAATGGTTTTGTATTTAAAAGTGAAGACATAAATGAACTGAAGAAGGCGATATTGAATATTATGGCAAAGAGTGACGCAGAGTTGTTTGCAATGGGTGAAAGAAGTCATGAGCTTTCAAAGAAGTTTAGCCCTTCGATAGCGGCAGACAGCTTGTTGCGAGTTTTAAAATAAAGCAGCTTAACGAATGATCCTGATCGATGCATTATTCATAAACAAGGGTGGGGGGGCTGTTTTACTGCAGTACCTGATAGAAAAAGTGCTGGCCCATCCGCGAAAAGACGAATTCTTCTTTGTGCTCGATCCTCGGTTCGATAAGCCGGCTACCCTTGATACAAACTACATTGTCGTCAGCAATAAGATACAGGACCGGGCACGGTTTTACAAAGAAAACAAAGACAAATACGCAAAGGTGTTTTGTTTTGCCAATACCCCTCCTCCCATAAAGCTGCAGGTGCCTGTTTATACCTATTTTCAAAACCAGAAGCTGCTGGAGGCGCCGGCAAACAAATTTAAGAAGCACTATTTCCGGGTTTACCTGAAGTACCTGTTTGTAAAACAGTTCAACAAAAACACGGATTACTATATAGTGCAGACACCGCATATGGTAAAGGGCATCAGGGCGCTGAGGCTAAAGGATGTAGCCCACTGTATGGTCATTCCGTTTTATGACGACCGGAAATATCGTGATGCACAGACGGCGTTCGTGGACCGTGTGGCTGACGAATTTGTGTATATCAGCAACCCATCTCCGCAGAAGAACTACCCCACGCTGCTTGACGCCTGGGAATACCTGCTAAAGAAGGGGCATACCCCCAGGCTACATGTGACCGTGGATGATACCGCCCCCCAATTCCTGGCCCGGATAAGAGAACTGAATGACCGGGGCGCAAGGATAGAGAACCATGTATATACAGACCCGCGTGAACTATACTACAACTGCCGCTATCTCATATTCCCGTCTACGGTGGAAAGCTTCGGGCTGCCATTGATAGAGGCAGTGGAAAGCGGCATGAAGGTGCTGGCCTCAGAACTGCCCTATGTATATGATGTGATACTGCCCAGCCTGACCTTTGACCCCGGCAGCAAGGTGGCTATTGCCGATGCTGTGATCGCGGCATTGCGCACGGAACTGCCTTTTCCGGAGATAGTGACCCGCAACGAGGTGAACAAGCTGATCAGCTTGCTTTTAGGCTGACCTGCGGGTAAACGATCGGATTGTGGAACGATTTGTAAACCGCGGTGATCGTTTCTACGGGCTCAGTGCTGACCATCTGCAGCGCAAGGCTCACCATGGACGGATAGACAAGCC
>CAYNGS010000131.1:0-7240 GCA_964396625.1 uncultured Flavipsychrobacter sp. | reverse complement strand
TACCGTGCCGTTCGGGGCGGTACAGTTAAGCCCGGAAACGGACACGCTACCGTACGAGGTAGATGGCCACTACAACAAAGACGTCTATAAATACTGCGCAGGGTACCAATACCAGGACAAAACAATTGTTGGCTTCAGTCACACCCATTTTAGCGGCACGGGCCACTCAGACCTTGGCGACTTTCTTGTTATGCCGACGATTGGCCGTCTGCAACTGAACCCCGGCACCGCAGATGCTCCTGCGTCTGGCTATCGTTCCGGCTTTTCTCATACCGCAGAAGTGGCGGAACCGGATTATTACAAGGTCAGGCTCAGCAAGTACAATATAACTGCCGAACTAACAACGACCACCCGCGTGGGTTTTCATCAATACACCTTTCCGACCTCAGACAGCGCCCACATTATTCTTGACGCTGTTTATGGAATTTACAATTACCCGGACAAAAATGTATGGACCTACATACGGGTAGTAAATGATACGCTCATAACCGGCTACCGGCAGACCAACGGGTGGGCGCGCACACGTACCGTTTATTTTGCTATGGTCTTCTCCAAACAATTCAAGGAATACGGTTTTCAAAACGGCACAAAAAAAGAAGTGTACAAGGGATTCTGGAGAAAGTTTCAACAGGATAAGAATTTTCCTGAAATAGCAGGTACGCAGATCAGGGCGTATTTTGACTTCAAAACCACCAATGGCGAAAAGATAAAAATAAAATTTGCTATCAGCCCGGTGAGCACTGCCAATGCATTGGAGAACCTGCAAACGGAAATACCCGGGTGGAATTTTTATGTGGTAAAAAAAGCCGGCCAGGCACTTTGGGAGCAAGAGCTGAAAAAGATAGAGATCACGACGGACAAGGATACCAAGAAGAATTTTTACACTTCGATGTACCATGCATTTATCAACCCCACCGTGTATATGGACGTTAATGGCGAATACCGGGGCCTTGACCAGCTCACACATAAAGCCCAAGGTTTCACTAATTACACCACTTTCTCCCTTTGGGATACCCATCGGGCGCTGCATCCGCTGCTGAACATCATACAAACCAGACGCAACTCAGATATGATCAGTTCAATGCTGGCGCACTATGATCAAAGTGCTGAGAAAATGCTGCCGGTGTGGAGCAACTCAGCAAATGAAAACTGGTGTATGATCGGCTATCACAGCGTATCAGTAATTGCAGATGCGGTGATAAAGGGAAATGCTGATTTTGACACCAGGAGGGCGCTCGATGCCTGCATCGCTACCGCCAGGCACGGAAGCTACGACGGGCTTGAATACTACATGCATATGGGTTACGTACCTGAAGATAAAAACGAGTCTTCAGTGTCCAAAACACTGGAATATGCCTATGATGACTGGTGCATTGCACAGATGGCAAAAAAACTTGGCAGGCAGGATATTTGTGAAGAATTCACCAGGCGCTCAGAAAATTTTAATAACGTCTATGATCCATCCTGCGGCTACATGCGGCCGAGGCTAACCGATGGCACTTTTAAGAAAGAATTCGATGTGCTGAATACTGATGAACCGGGCTTTATTGAAGGCAATGCGTGGAACTACAGTCTTTATGTGCCGCATCAGCCGGCGGAAATGATAGAAATGATGGGCGGGAAGAAGCAGTTTACACGGCATCTCGACTCTCTGTTCAGTATGCAGCTGCCCGATAGTTTTTTTGCGAAGACAGAGGATATTACCCGGGATGGTATCATTGGCAATTACGTGCATGGCAATGAGCCATCGCATCATATTGCATACCTGTATAACTGGACCGACGCACCCTGGAAGACACAAGAGCACGTGCGCATGATACTAAGAAAAATGTACCTGCCAACACCAGCAGGACTGAGCGGCAACGACGATTGCGGGCAAATGAGTGCCTGGTATATACTCAGCGCGATGGGATTTTACCCGGTTGCTCCCTGCTCCGAAAACTACTCGCTTGGCAGCCCGGCTGTTGAAAAAGCGGCGTTGCATCTTGGCAATGGGAAGATCTTTACGATAACTGCTCAAAACCAAAGCAACAAAAATGTTTTCGTACAAAAAGTGACTCTAAACGGAAAAATACTTAACCGCAACTATATCACCCATACTGAGATAATGAACGGCGGCGAACTGGTTTTTTATATGAGTTCGGCGCACGAATAACTATTATCGCTGCCAGCTGTTAGGTGCTGGGTTCACCTTTGGCAAGGGTTTCCTTGGCAGTTTCTCGTCCAGCATTGCGGTGTTGTACACGAAGGCAGCCATGATAACAGACGCTTGCTTCAGGTCACTGGCACTCACGCGGTCGTAGGAATCCATGTTGGTGTGGTGGGTACGCGTACCATATTCAAGTCCGTCCTGAATAAACTGGAAGCCCGGTATCCCCACTTCATCGAAGGAAATATGGTCTGTCGACCCCGTATTCCTGATGGTAACCGTGGTGGCCCCCGAGTCCTTGAACGGTTCCAACCACGACTGGAAAAGTGATCTCAAAGCCTCATTGTTCTGCAGGTATATACCGCGTATTTTGCCCCCTCCATTGTCAAGATTGAAGTAGGCTGACACTTTTGCCTGTTCCGGTTTCAACTCCATGGTCAGCCGGTTGCCAAAATGGTTTTTTACATAGGCCCTCGACCCCAGCAGTCCCTGCTCTTCTCCACTCCAAAGCACTATCCTGATGGTGCGCCGCGGTTTCACGCCGATGGCTTTTAATATTCTTACCGCTTCCATGCATACCGCTACCCCGGTACCGTTATCTGTTGCCCCAGTTGCGGCATGCCAGCTATCCATGTGCCCGCCCAGCATTACGAGCTCATCTTTTAGTTTCGGATCAGTGCCGGGTATTTCGGCCACTACATCATTTTCAACCGAGTCGGTCATAAAAAATGTGGTCCTCGTGTCCATTTCTACAGCCACTTCTTTGCCGGCCTGCAGCAACCGCACCAACCTTGCAAGCGATTCGAACCCCATTTCCACTTCAGGTAACACAGGCTTCGCATCCCATGCCCGCGAAGCCCCGTTTGATGTAAAGACAGTACCCATCGTGCCTCGGCCACCACTGAGCACCGCGATGGCGCCTTCCGAATACAAAAAAGAGTCTATTGCTTTCCTGAGGTTCACAGCAGGCCTGGCAGGAGGCTTCGGGGCTTGTGCTGTCGGCGCAGGCATAGTATCATGCGCCATTTTCAGCAGATCCGTATCCTGCACGCGGCTGGCATCGGGCTTAAAGTTCGGTGTGGTTTCCATTTTAGCCTGCGCAAGCACGACGATCTTATCCCTGAGTTTTCCTTTGTATTTAGCCATGTTGTCCACGCTGTCGATCGTAACCAGCATTACATCAGCCTTTACAAGTCCGTCCGTACCGGGTGTCCAGGCTCTTGGCACGGCTATCAGTTGCTGATAATAAGGCGCGGTCATAGCCACGTAACATTTGTTTATCTCCCATCCTTTGCCGAAACCACCCCATGGCTCTATGTGCGCATTTTTCAGGCCCCAGCCCTCCAACTTCCTGCGTGCCCATTTTTCTGCACTCTTCATTCCCGGAGATCCCGTTAGTCTCGGCCCATTAACATCTGTAAGCTCAAACAGAGTGTTCATGACCTTCGAGTCGTTGTATCCTTCATCTTTTATCCGCGCTATGGTATGCAAATCAGTTTTTACAGTTTTGTCGCCTTTAAATGACATGCAGCAGAAAGCAAGCGCAATAGCGAGGAAGCCGGCAGATCTTTTCATTGGTCTTTGATTTGAAATGAAAAGTAGTTAAAAAAATACAGACCAGGTAGCAATTGAGGCGGGAGCTGCCGGGTGATTTTTTAAATAACTTACTTATTGAGCCATTTCTTAAAGGCAGTTGCGCGGGCCCGGCTCACAAATATCTCATTATCATCCACATTCAGTAAACCTATTTTCAGACGGCCGTTAAAATGGCTGTGTATTTTCTCAATAGACGCGAGCGGAGCGATGTAAGTCCGGTTTATTCTGAAGAACACATTGGGATCCAGCAGGGCTTCAAGTTCATCCAGCGAATCGTCTATAATATGCTTCTGTCCTTTTTTCGTATGCAGAAACACCACTTTATCATCCGCACGTACATACGCTACATCATCTGCAGATACGGTCAGAAGGCGATCGCCCTGCCTGACGAGAAACCGGGACTTATAGTTTGCTTTCCCGCTTGCAAAATTTTGAACAAGGTCAAAAAGTTTCTTGCTTACGTCCGGGCCTGCGGAGTGCAGCATGCGAAACTTCGCAAAGGCCGCTCTCAGTTCGTCTTTGTCTATCGGCTTCAGCAGATAGTCTATGCTGTTAAGCTTAAAGGCGCTTAGCGTATAGGCGTCGTAAGCGGTCGTAAAAATCACCGGAGCCCTGCTCTTTACCTGTCTGAAAATGTCGAGACTAAGTCGGTCGGCAAGCTGGATGTCAGACAATATCAGATCCGGCTGCTCGTTGCCGGCAAACCATGCGACTGCATCCCGCACGCTTTCCAATATTTCCAGGACAACCGCAGAGGGCTCTACCTCGATCAATATTTGCTCCAATCTTTCAGCGGCTGCTTGTTCGTCTTCCAGTATCAGTATATTCATTAGAGCATCGGTATTTTAACGACGAACGAATTATTTACCTCCTCAACGACTACAGGAATATTGCATGCAAGAGCATATCTCTTCTTTATGTTTTCCAAACCAACGTTTGTAGACCTTTCGAGCAACGCCTTACGCCGCAATGTATTTTTTACCACAATATAATCTCCTTCGTCGTAAATATTAACTGACAAAGGATTTTCGTGCGATATTTCATTGTGCTTTATTGCATTTTCCACCAGCATCAGCAATGACTGAGTTATTATCTTTCTGTCCATCAGCGACTCCTCGATCTTAATGTCCACCGTCAGCTTTCCATCATAGCGCTGCTGATTCAGGAACAAGTAAGACCTGGTGACCTTTAGTTCCGAACTTAGGTTAATGGTATTTTCACCACTGTGCTGTAACGAGTAGCGAAATACTTTTGACATCTGCTCCACAAAGTTTACCGCAACTTCCGGCTGCCGGGGTATCATAACGGTCAGGGTATTCAGGGCGTTAAATAGGAAATGAGGATTCACCTGGCTTTTCAGCGTTTCATACTGGCTTTGGATCATCTCCTGCTTCATGAGTTCATTATCCTGTATGCTTTTTTTCAAGTGAATTAAAAATTGCTGTCCCGATGTCATCAGGCCTATGATCATGGTGAACAACGCAGAAAATGTGCAGTTATACACATAATCCCGGCTGTTTTGTTCATGAAAGTGGAACAGCAAGACCATTGTCTTCATGGCGACCGCCATCATTACGCAGCCGTACAAGGCGAACAATAGCACCCCAGTCAGCAGTTTTTGGGTAGGTCTCACGGTCCACTGCACTTTCCTGAAGAACAGGTAGTACAATGACATACCACCCACCCACCCGAATGTGGTTATGGACAGGCTGAAAATAACACTGTAGTGCCAGTCATTTCCGGCCGCATAATACCGGTAATTTCCCGCGAGGTTGACACCCAGAACAATAAGGCAGGATACCACGAAAAGGATAATTAATCTCTTAGGCTCTTTCATAAACTTGTTTTTTAAGTGAATCGATAACCCAAAAGTCGGCAGACAGTATCATAAAGAAAATGGTTTTCCGATGAACCAACTAAAATAAGGAGCGAAATGTTGCTCGTTGGTATACAAGAAAAAAGAAGGGTCTCTAACACGTTAAAGTGCGAGAGACCCCTAATATTTCCGTTACTTCCCGGCTATATTAATTCAATCGAGCGGTTGACAAACTCTGTGAGGTCAGCGCCAGTGAGCATGCCCTGCGATAGCATCGCCAGGTCAAATGCCTGCTTAGCCAACCGGGTCTGGTCGGCCTCGTCGGTGGCTTTAAGTATCCGGCTTACCAGCTTATGATTGCCATTTATAGCTACCTTGTAATTATCGGGCAGGCTGCCGTAGAAATTCATTCCGCCACCCAGAGCGGCCATATCCTTCATACGCCGCATAAATTCATCCATGGTTATGGTTACGGGCAGCTCATCGGGATTAAGACCTACCACTTCCACCTGCATGTCCGTTCTGCCTATGGCTTTCTCAAAAATGCTTTTCACCTTGCCTGTTTGCTCCTCAGTCAGGACAGATTCTATTTTCTCATCCTTTTCTATCATTTTCTCGATCACATCGGCATCCACACGCTTCAGTTTTGTCTTCTCCAGTTTGCGTTCCAGGTGGCTAATAAAATGGTTGTCGAGCGGAGAGTTCATAAGCAGCACATCATACCCCTTCTTGTTAGCCGACTGTATGAAAGAGTCCTGCTTCTGCGGGTCATTTGCATAGATATACACCACTACGCCATTTTTATCTGTCTGCACAGGAGCAACCCTCGTCTTGTATTCGTCGAGCGTAAAGTGTTCCTTCTTTGTATTGGTGAGCAGTGCAAAATCTTTAGCCTTTTCATAAAATTTTTCTTCACTTATCATGCCATACTTAACGAATATGCCAATGTCACTCCATTTCTCTTCATAAGCTTTCCGGTCGCTCTTAAAGAGATCGCCCAACTTATCTGCAACTTTCCTGGTTATGTAACTGTTTATTTTCTTCACATTGCTGTCTGCCTGCAAGAAACTGCGGGATACATTGAGCGGGATATCAGGCGAATCAATAACACCATGCAACAGCATCAGGAACTCAGGCACTATATCCTTCACCTCATCGGTGATAAATACCTGGCGTGAGAATAATTTGATCTTATTGCGCTGTATGTCGAGGTCATTTTTCACCTTCGGGAAATACAACACTCCTGTGAGGTTGAATGGATAATCCACATTCAGATGTATCCAGAACAATGGGTCATCGCCCATGGGGTAAAGCTCCCTGTAAAAATTAAGGTAATCTTCGTCCTTCAGCTCGGTTGGCGCTTTAGTCCAGATGGGGTTGGTGTTGTTAACGATATTATCAACCTCAACTTCTCTATATTTTGGCTTGTCTTCCGCGTCCACCCCATCACCGATATGATCCGTCTTTGTCCCAAACTTCACGGGCACAGGAAGAAACCTGCAATATTTGTCCAGTATGCCTTGTATTCTTTGCTGGTCCAGAAACTCTTCAGAGTCCTGGTTGATATGAAGTATCACATCCGTTCCTCTTGATGTCCGGCTTCCTTCTGTTATTTCAAACTCGGTGCTGCCATCGCAAACCCAGTGGGCAGGCGCCGCCCCTTCCTGGTAACTAAGCGT
>CAYNGS010000130.1:0-7339 GCA_964396625.1 uncultured Flavipsychrobacter sp. | reverse complement strand
CTAAAAAGACTTCATAGGCAATATTATTGTCTCGATAAAAAAGCTGGCCAAACGGTCAGCTTTTTTTGTTTTAAGAATGCCCCCGGAAACAAACGACAAAATTTTCCGGGGGCGGGTTGCTGTAACAGATACAGCCTCATTTGCTGGTATAGGAGGGAATAAAACTGTTTGTTATGCGCCAGGGTCGTTGGCGCGTTTCTTTTCTTCCTCGGCGCCCCCGCTATGTTTTCTTAATGGAGCTACCGTTTTCTTTCCAAACCGGTAAGTAACTGCCACAGATACTTGCCGGGTATCGTGTACGGCGGTAAAAAATTCTGTGTAGTTTGTATAGAACGAAGAGCCGTTCAGGTTGCCATGCCAGAAAATGTCGTTAGCGCTGGCGCGAATCGTAAGCCGTTTGTCGAACATGTTTTTCTGGATGCCGAGGTTGAACATGGAGATAGGAGTGAGATTCAGAAATCCGTATAGCTGCGCTGCCTGGTAGAAGACCGTTAACTCCGCAGACCAGTCTTTTGGTAAGGTGAATTTGTTGCTGGTATATATGTCAAACGTAGGTTTTCCTGCCTTGAGGTTGGTGTTGGAGAGGTTGCCTTCGTATTCGGCATAGTAGGCATTGGAGTTGGTCGTGTTAGTCCACCATTTGGAGAGCGGTATAGTGTACGAACCGCTTAGCCCGAAGTATCGCATGATCGCCAGGTTGTCCTTGGTCTGTATGGTTACGCGATCGCCGGCTGTATCCGGTTTTATAACTTCGGTGATCACATTGCTGGTGACACTGTAGGACAGCGTGGTGATAAAACGCTGTTTGTAGGTATGCGACAGCTCCGCAGCATAGGTCAGCGCCGGCACAAGGAACTGGTTGCCCGTTTTATATGTACTGGGGTCAACAAAGAATTTATACGGGTTAAGGTCACTATAGCCCGGTCTTTCAATGCGACGGCTGAGTGTAATACCCAGGTCATTTTCGGCGTTAACGTGGCGCTGCACAGCCAGGCTCGGGAACAGCTGCAGGTAGTTTTTGTCGAATGACTGACCGGTAATTTTTTCCACACCGTTTACGATCGTTTGCTCGGCACGAAGTCCCAACTGTGTGCTCCACTTCGTCCAGCTCCTGCTTGCGTTGATGTAGCCTGCGTTTATGTTTTCATTGTACACAAAGTGATCGCTTTTGGTAGCATCCAAAACATTACCTCCGCCACTTCTGTCAAAAAACTTGGGTTCGTTGTCTGCCGTCACGAAACTGGTCTTTATGCCTGCTTCAAAACGTGAGTCATTCTTTAACGGATTCACATAGTCGGCCTTCATAGAGCGTATCTGTGTCAGGCCAGCAATATCGGCATGCAATACATACGGAGGTTTTGACTCGGCACCGCCGGGCAGCGAATAGTCGGTTGTAAAATCCTGTGTATTTATGTTCCAGTAACGTGCGTAGTCACCGTCAATGGTGAGTTCTTTACCCGAACTGTCGAATGTGTGCTTCAGGTGAACATTGGGCGCATAATTATTCCAGTTACCGCCGGATGTGTTATTTGTGGCGAAAAAAGAATCGATCTCGTTGCCGGGCCCGTAGACTTTGGCAGCATAATATCCTTTTGTACCCAGGTGGTAGTTCTCACCACTAACGGAAACGCCCACACTGGTCTTTGAAGAGATATTGTAGTCAGCTCCTGCGGACACAACATTGGTGTGGAAGGTGAGCACGGAGTAGTTGTCTTGTACATAAGCCCCGGTGTATATGCCGCCGGAATAAAACTTCCTGTCCCAGTCCACGTGGCTGAATCCTGTACGGTAATTGGCGTTATAGCTGGCATACACGTCCAGTTTATTTTTCCGGTAGTTAAGGCTGAAACCCGCGTTTTCCTTTGCGTAGATGCCTTGCCCATAGCCCCCATTCAGGCTCCCGTTAAGCCCCATCTTACTGTCTTTTTTTGTCTTAATATTGATAATTCCGGCCGTACCCGCGGCATCATATTTTGCCGATGGGTTAGAGATCAGCTCTATCTTATCGATAGTATTGGCGGGCATACTTTTCAGCATATTTGCCAGATCGGCGGCAGAGACCGGAACTATTCTGCCATCTATCATTACGTTCACACCTTGCTTACCCTTCAGGCTTATGTTGTCGTCCTGATCCACGGTTACACCCGGCGACCGCTGCAGTACGTCCAGCACGGATGATCCTGTGCTTACAAGACTGTTTTCCACATTTACTATCAGCATATCAGGGTGTACCTCTATAAAAGGCTTTTGGGCGCTTACAGTTACTTCTTTCAGGTTTGTTTCGTTTTGTTTCAGCACTATATCTGGCATCGGGACCGGCTTGTCGCTGAGGGTCACCTTATCGGAGAAACCGGTTTCATAACCCAGCAGCAACACTTTCAAATAATACTGCCCGTTTGCCACCGGGCCCAGGCTATATTCGCCCTTGTCATTGGTGAGTTCCGTCTTAACCATGGCCGAGTCGCCTGCGTGCAGCAGGAGGACGCTGGCAAAGGGGAGGGGCTTTCCCATGTCATCTTTTACGGTGCCGGATATATTTCCCGTGAAGCCATAACTGTTATTAAATAGAAGGATAAGGGCCGAAAAAAGCAAGACTGGAAAGCACTTTAGCATATCATGGTGGTTGATGATTCAAATGTATTCCCGTATGGCGTGGATACATTACCCCTCGTCGGGTGATTTACAAAATCCTAACACAAAATGAAATCAAACAGTATTTAATAATCGTTATAAAGGTTAATTTCACACTTAAATCATGAAGCATATTATTTATATGAGGTATATAGTTGTATTCATAGTAAGTATTTTGATCACCAGGGTTTCCTATGCACAACGTTATCCTTTTCATAATCTGAGCGTTGACGATGGGCTGATACAATCGCAGGCTACCTGCATGGCGCAGGACAGAACAGGCAACCTGTGGGTGGGTACGTTTGGCGGACTATCGCGTTATGACGGCCGCAACTTTACCAGCTACACTGTGCGAAACGGATTACAAAGCAATGTGGTATGGTCTATTGCTGTAGACACCTCGGGCAATTTGTGGATCGGGGGGCAGAATTCTATTTCAAAGTTCAACGGAAAGACTTTTGTTCATTACTCCCGCGAGCAGCAATCTACACGAGTACTCAACAGTACACAGCAAATACAGATCACCGGGGATACCACATGGTGGCGGGTGCAGGGCGAGGTTTATTATATAACTAAGGGCAAGATCAAATATTTTGTAAGCCCGGGTGCGCCCGGCTACGTATCCTCCATCTTTGTTGAAAAAGGTGGACTGTGGATAGCCAAGGAAGGTCGTATTTATCATTATGCCGACAAAAAGTGGGATACACTTCGATTCAATTCCGAGCCGAAGGAGCCGAATGTTTACAGGATCTTCCGGGCTGCAAACAAACAGGTTTGGTTTACCACAGACTCTGGCCTGTACAAACTGGAAAATGGCAGGATCATCGCTGTGCCCATCATAGTAAGCGGAACAACCACGGCTTACCGGCCCGTAATATCCTCGATCACGCAAGACAGGCAGGGGGCATTGTGGCTGGGCACCAATGTGGGTGTGCTTAAGATGCAGGGAGCCAACGTGCAGCATTTCAACAAGCGAAATGGGCTTAGTGACAACGTATTTTCCGAAATGCTTACCGATGCGGAGGGAAATGTATGGATGGCCTCAGACGGGCAGGGGTTGTTCCGGTTTTCAGGTACACAGTTCACCCGGCTGGATGAATCAATGGGGTTGCCGAGTGCGCAGGTAATGGCGATTGCTTCCAACCTCAGGGACTCTCTTTTTCTGGGCACTTACGATGCAGGTTTGTACATCTTTAATGATGGCAAGGTAAGTTCGCTGTCATTTCCTTCTAGCCCGGTGCCGGCTGTTACGTCATTGTGTTATGCCAGGGATTCGAAACTATGGATAGGTACCCGGGGCAGAGGACTATGGTCTTATGAACGGGGGACGTTCCGCCAATATGCTGCGCCCGATCGTCAGTTCCCATCCAACTTTATCCAGAGTTTGTACCAGGATCCCAAAGGGCGAATGTGGATCGGGTTTGCCAACGGAGCGATGATCTATGAAGACGATAGTTTCAAAACGGTACTCACGCGAAATTCACCGGTGTATTCGTTTCTCAGCATCGGGAATGAAATGGTGCTCATTGCTACCGAGCGGGGACTGATGCTGTACAATGCCGGAAGCGTTTCAGATTTCAAAACGAATACTATTGTTGACAGTTCGATGATAGAGTGTTTTATTCTTAAAGGAAAGGAACTGTGGTTCGGCAGCGGTGATAACGGGGTGATCAGGTATAATATGGAAACGCGGAAGGCGCGCGTCATTAACAAGGCTAATGGCCTTCGGTCCGACTTCATTTATAACATAGTTGGAGACAATGACGGTAATGTATGGGTGGGCACCGGTTTCGGGATACATAAGATAAAGATGGACGAGCATGATGAGCCGAGGGTCACGTTTTACGGTAAGGCACAAGGTATAACGGGTATGGAGAGCAACATCAATTCTGTGCTGAAATTGCCGGATGGCAGCATCTGGTTTGGTACCACCAACGGTGCTCTTCATTATCAGCCCAATACGGAAATGGCAGGATCGCGCCCAACGAGCATAGTGCTGCAGTCCGTGAAGCTTGTGGGAGAAAATACAATAGACCGTAGCTATTATGATAGTACCGACATCTGGTATGGCATTCCTTACGATCTGCGGCTGCCTTATAAGAAGAATAATATAGCCTTCAGCTTCCAGGCAATTACACTCAGCAGCGCCCAGCAGGTGCTGTATCGTTACCGGATCGATGGACTTGACGCGCCATGGTCGGACTGGTCATCAACAAATTCGGTGACCTATTCGGCTTTGCCCCCCGGCAAGTATGTATTTCATGTTCAGTGCAGGGGTACTGAAGATCAGAGTTATCCCGAATTGACCTATTCTTTTGAGATCATTACGCCCTTTCAGAAAACTGCATGGTTTCGTTTGTCTGTGCTGATAGCGTGCATACTGCTGGGTATACTGATACAATATATTGTAAACAGTATGAAGCAACGGCGTGAGCGCCTGTTGGCCAAGCTGCGAAAAGAAGAACAGGCGAAGATACGTCTGCGCACGGCCGAAGATTTTCATGATGAGATAGGTAACAAACTTACCCGTATCAATGTACTTACCAATGTGCTGAAAAATAAGATCACACTCAATGCGGACACCGAACGGATATTGGGCCAGATAGAAGATAACGCTGCTCAATTGTATGGAGGAACGCGGGATATACTGTGGTCGCTGAAACCGGCAAATGACGGACTGTTCGAGATACTAAACAGGATCAGGGATTTCGGCGGCGAACTGTTTCAGGATACCGAGGTGAATTTTATTTTCAGGGGAACGGACCCGAGATGGAAGAATTACCGACTGCCACTGGACATGAGCCGAAATCTCATCATGATATTCAAGGAAGCGCTTAATAACTGCCTTAAGTATTCGCACGCCAAGGAGGTGTCGCTGGAGGTGAGTCTGAAGAATAAGAGTGTGCTGCACCTGATCTTAAAGGATGATGGCGTGGGGTTTGATATGCACTCGGTAAAAAAAGGCAACGGCCTTAACAATATGAATGTGCGTGCCGAACGTCTGAACGGCAAGCTGTACATCGATTCGAGACCTGAGAAGGGTACCATAATAACGCTGAGTTTTAAAATACCGCCAAACAGGTGATATTATTACGGACCTGAATTACGAACTTTACTGAAAGATCATATATGAAGCGTGACCTGGATATCCGTGTTGCTATTATTGAAGATGACGAAACCATCAGGGAAGGCTATGCCTTTCTTATTGGCAACACTGACGGCTATAAAGTTGTAGGTACTTACCCCTCCTGCGAAGAGGCGCTGAAGAAGATAGTGCACGACGATCCCGATGTTATTCTGCTGGATGTGGAGCTGCCTGGTATATCCGGTGTAGAGGCATTGCCAAAACTGAAGAAGATATTGCCGGAAACGCATATTCTTATACTCACTGTCTATGAGCAGGAGATGCTCATATTCCGTGCGCTTGGCAATGGCGCCGAAGGCTACCTGACCAAGAACACGCCACCGGAGAAGATCGTTGCCGCTATACACGAAGTGATGGATGGCGGCGGCCCTATGAGCGCCAATATAGCCCGCATGGTTATTTCTTCGTTCAAACGAAATGAATCTACGCCTCTTACGCGCCGCGAAACAGAGATATTGGAACAGATAGCTACCGGTAAGAGCCGCAAACGCATAGCAGAGGAGCTTTACATAGACCTGGAAACCGTAAAATCGCATATCAAGAATATCTATCACAAGCTCAATGTGCACTCAAAGGCCGATGCAATAAAGGCAGCAAAGGACAATAAGTTTATTTAGCGCTGGCCGCCAGCAGCGCCTTTAATATTTCTTCAGCTGCTGCATCAACATGCTCGGCTGCATTGGAGAGTACCACGACAGCCAGATTCCTGTCCGGTATAAACCCCATGTAACTGCTGCTGCCACCTGTACCTCCATTGTGCCAGTAACAATCGATTCCTGACATTTTTTGTTGGTGCCAGCCCAGTCCTATGGTCATCTCCCTATCATAGGTAATGTGGTGGGTCAGCATGATGGCCGCAGACAGGTCAGTCTTATCTTTTTTCATACCGGCCTCGGCATACAACAGCATGTCCGTCACCGTGGACCTCAATGCTCCGGCCCCGGCAAGGGCGCTGACATCCCACATCATCACTTGTTTGCCTTTATCGTCATACACAGCCACCTCTTTTTCTTTTTGCCTGGCACTTGGGTGCTGGAAGGTGTTGTCCATATGCAGGGGGTTGCAAATTATGTTTGTTATCATCTGCTCATAAGTCAGCCCGGACACTTGCTCCAGTATGTCGCCCAGCAGCCCTGCGGCAAGGTTTGAGTACGCATACTGCTCGCCTGGATCGGTAGCCGGTTTACAGGTCATAAGATACGAGCACAGCTTTCGCGTGTCATAGTGCAGGTAGGGGTTTGCAAAATCAGTATGTGCATCAAAAAAATTGTCGGGCAGGCGCGGCAGGCCCGATGTATGGTTTGCCAGCATTTGCAGAGTTATCTGCGACAGGTTCTTGTTTGCTGCCACAGAGTCGGGCAAGTACTTTGTAACAGGATCGGAAAGAGAAACCTTGTGCGTAACAACATAATATGCGAGCAGGGTGGCTGTGAATGTTTTTGTAACAGAACCTATTTCGAATATCGCGTCTGCGGTGAGCGGTTGGTTTTTGTTTTTTTCATCAGTGCCATAGCGGTAGATGGTGCTCGTTCCGTTCTTTACAATGCCAATGCTCATACCTGC
>CAYNGS010000129.1:0-7367 GCA_964396625.1 uncultured Flavipsychrobacter sp. | reverse complement strand
GTTGTAGGGTATCACCTCTTCAGGTTGTATCCTGCCCAACAGGTCGCCTGTATCCCACTTGCCATTACCGTTCTTGTCGACAATAATACAAAATGTATAGCTGGCAGGCCTCAAAGTATGCAATTTAACTATAGTATCGGTGACGGGCTGCTGGTATACGGTATCGCGGTCCCCTATCACCATCAGCACATATTGCTGCCCAGCCTGATAATATTTGGTGGGCAGGTGCACGGTTATCTTACCATAGTCGTCGTCATTCCATGTGCGGAATGTGAAGCGCGAAGGCATTACATCGACCCCGGCAGTATCCTGTGCAAAGCCCTTCGGCAGCCTGAGGGTATATACCCTGTCCATTTGCCAGGCGGTAGAGATAAGCAACTCGCGGGGGTGGGCCGAGTCGATTTTCATGGTAATTGCGGGAGTCACTTTTACGCCTGCACTGTCGTAAGTGAGCTTTATCTTGTCTTTATTGAGCACCATTGGCTTGCTGAAGGTCACTTTCAGCGGGCGAGTAAAGTCGAATGTCCTTTTTTCGGAATTGGAAGTATCTACGTTGACGGCATAGGTAAGCCCCTCGTTCTTAGCAGGCTTCCCACGCGATTCCAAGCCCTTTTTTGTCTGGACGATAGAGGTATCCTTTTTGGAGGCTGTGTCGATGCGCTCGGCGAATATGCGGAGGTTAACAGGGGACTCCGAGGTATCGCCGGGCCATACGTTGGTATTGTTGAACCCGATCATTTCGCCCTGCTCGGGACCATCGTAAAACAGATTGCCGCTAATGTCTTTTAACGCGTAAATACGGAAAGCCCTGCAGGGAAGCCCTTTAATAACAAATGCCCCAGAATTCCCGACCTTGGCGATGTACTTGGGTTTTTTACGCTCTACAGCGCTGTCGTTCTCTGCGGCACTGTATAGGGTAACGATGACATTGCCAGTATCAGGCTTGCCTGTGGCGGCATTAATAACGCTGCCCCTGATCTGCAACGAATCGAAATAGCTGCCGGTGCTGAAAGTATAGGAGAAGTTCTTAAATGCGTTGCCCTCGTGCAGGTCTTTGATGGCGGTGCCAAAGGTGACGCGGTAAGTGGTGCTGTCCTCAAGCAGGGAGTCTACGATCTTAACGACAACGGTCTTATTCTTGCCGATAACCGTAGGCGGCATGGCCAGTATGGGTGATATCTGCACCTCTTTGGCTGCGTCGCTGACGGTAATATATTCGTCAAAATGCATCTCTATACGCTTCACCTTTGTGTTTAGTTGGGAGTCGGCCGGATCGATGGTGCGCAGCTTGGGGGGGATGATGTCTTTTTTGCCTCCTGTAGGAGCCGTAATATTAGCACAACCCGCGCTGATACATAGAATAACCAGTAATAAAAAACAGGAAAGGCGGGTGCTCATTTGCGCCCAAAAATAATGTGAAAATGGGACATTAGTGGCCTACCGGCACCATATGAGCAACTTTAATATTGCTTTGACAGAGTTATACGGTAATTTTGCTGAAACATTGACCATGTTTCCTTACATGCTGTTATTCTTCCCTTTCTTTTTCGCTCCCAAACCGCAGGCAGACATACCCAAAAGCATTTACGATTTTAAAGTAACAGCGCTGGATCGCAGCATAATTGACTTCGCACAATTCAAGGGCAGAAAGATACTGATCGTGAATACAGCCTCTAAGTGCAAGTACACACGGCAATACGAAGCGCTCGAGAAATTGTATCAGCACTACAAGGGGAAACTGGTGGTGGTGGGGTTCCCGTCGAACAACTTCTTTTTTGAAGAGCGGGGCAGCAATGAGCAAATAGCAATGTTCTGCAAGAAAACCTATGGGGTTACCTTCCCAATGGCGGCCAAAGTGTCTGTGAAGGGCGGGAAAATGACGCCCATATATCACTGGCTTACCGAGAAGAAATATAACGGATACCGGGACAGCAATGTAAAATGGAATTTTCAAAAATACCTTATCGATGAAAACGGGGCGCTCGTGCAGATCTTTTACCCCAATACGCGCCCTGATGATAAGGAGGTGATAGCCGCAATAGAGGCGAAATAGCGCTATTTGGTAGTCTCAAGCAGGGCCTTCAGTTCTTTGGTCATAGTGGCTATTTCCCGGGTATTATAGTTAAAGCAAACCATCCCCGTCTTGGCGTGAGCTATGTCTGAATTCACGCCATTTCGTGATGTGCAAATATGATACAACAGGTCGAAGGAATAACCGGTTATCTCTTCGGCAAACAGTTTTACGGTAAGTTCATCGCCATAAAAAGCTTCTCCGCGGTATGCGATCATGACATCCGCCATTATCAGGCCATTGCCTCCGGCATTCATCTCGTCATACCCATGGCTGCGCAACAACTGCATGCGCGCCTCGTGAATTATAGAGAGCACAGCATCATTCCCTACATGGTTGCCATAGTTGATATCGCCAATGCGCACGGGAATTGTAGTAGTGAACAATAATTTATTGGCAGGAAATTTTAATTTTACGCGAGCCATAACGGAAGATATTTATGAAAATTATTTGTGTCGGGCGAAATTACGCTGATCATGCCAAAGAGTTAAAAAATGATGTACCTACGGAACCAGTCATCTTCATGAAGCCCAAAGGTGCAGTATTGCTGCCACATAAACCACTATACTACCCGGAATTTACGGACGATCTGCAATATGAGTGTGAGGTAGTGGTGAGAATATGCAAAAACGGTAAGTTCATCCAGGAGAAGTTTGCCAACAAGTATTATGATGAAGTGACACTTGGCATTGATTTTACAGCGCGCGATGTGCAGCGGGAGCAACAGAAAAAAGGACTGCCGTGGGAGATAGCCAAGGCATTTGATGGCTCTGCCGCGGTGGGGACGTTTGTGCCAATTACAGTAGAAACAGATGTACATAATCTCGCCTTTCAGTTAAAGCTGAACAACGAAACGGTGCAGGATGGCCACACGCGCAACATGATATTTACGGTAGACAAAATAATAGCCTATGTGTCAAAATACTTCACGCTGAATATCGGGGACCTGTTGTTTACGGGTACACCTGCGGGGGTAGGGCCGGTAAGTGGCGGCGACAAACTGGAAGGCTATCTGCAGGGTAATAAAGTGCTTGATGTAGAGGTGAAGTAGGTGGTGTCTTTCGCAAATTTGGATTGGAAACCATTTCGTACTTAATTTTACAAAAATTATCATTTATGAAAGTGTTGTTAGATATCAAGGACAGTAAGGCTGACTTTATGATAGAATTGCTTAAGAATTTTCCGTTCGTAAAAACCGAATCGCTTACTCCGTCAAAGGCGAAGTTTTTGAAGGAATTAAAAGAATCTGTTGAAGAGGTAACTTTAGCAAAAAAAGGAAAAATTAAATTACAGCCAGCAAGAGCATTCTTAGATGAGCTTTAAAGTAGAGGTCACTCGAATTTCAAAAAACAGGCTAAACACCTGACAAAAAAGTTTCCTTCTTTAAAAGGAGAACTTGCGATCTTAATAGACAGTCTTGAAATAAAACCTGTTCAGGGTACAGCTATCGGAAATCACTGTTATAAGATCCGAATTTCGATCGCTTCTAAAAGCAAAGGGAAATCGGGTGGCGGACGAGTAATAATTAATGTTCAGATAATGCCGAAGGTCGTCTACTTGTTATCAATTTATGATAAATCTGAACAAGACACATTATCTGATAAAGAATTAAATGAGCTTTTGAAATTTATTCCGTAGAATTTCAATTCTTTAATTAGCTCGATAAATTTCGACTTCGCCATAGCTATGAAGGTGTATTATATTAATTTGCGATTCCCAATTTTTTGATCACAAGATGGATGTCAGTATAGAAGCAAGCTGGAAGCAGGAGTTGCACGAGGAGTTTGACAAGCCTTACTTTGCGCAGATAGTGCATTTTCTTAAAGAAGAAAAACGGGCCGGGAAAACGATCTATCCACCGGGCAAATTGATCTTTAATGCGTTTGATTGTACTCCTTTCGACAAAGTAAAAGTGGTGATCATCGGGCAAGACCCATACCATAATCCCGGGCAGGCCAATGGACTTTGCTTTTCGGTACCTGACAGGGTTCAGCCGCCACCTTCACTGGTCAATATTTTTAAAGAGCTGCACGATGACCTTGATATTGCCATACCGAATACGGGGAACCTGGAAAAATGGGCGCGACAGGGCGTTCTATTGCTCAATGCCTCGCTGACGGTGGAGGCGAACAAGCCGATGTCGCACAGCCAGGTGGGATGGCACCATTTTACGGACGAGGTGATCCGGCATGTATCGAAAGACCGGGATCATGTGGTATTTATGCTATGGGGAAAATTTGCGCAAAACAAGGAGAGCCTGATCGATACAACCAAGCACAAAGTATTAAAGGCAGCGCACCCCTCGCCTCTTTCGGCGTATAACGGATTCCTGGGCTGCAAACATTTCAGCAAAGCTAATAACTGGCTCCGGGAACAAGGAGAAAAACCTATAGACTGGACATTATAAGCGACTCAATGGCTGAATTAATTAAGAAGCTGAACAACTAATGAAAGTTATAAAAAACATATTGGGCCGGGTATTTATTGTGTATTCGCTAATCATATTCGCGATCACAATGCTGGTGGTATACATACCCATATGGATCATATCCATGTTGCCCGAACCGCGGCGGGCAAGAGCGCTGCACAAAGTTTTCCGGCTGTGGATGAACGTTTATATGCCTCTCGTTTTCTGCCCGGTTCTTCGGAAGGGCAAGGAAAATTTTAAGAAAGGTGAACAGTATGTGGTGGTGATCAACCACAATTCGCTGGCGGACATTCCGGTATCGTCGCCGTGGATACCCGGACCAAATAAGACACTGGCGAAGGTGGAGATGTCGCGCATACCATTGTTTGGGATGATCTACCGCACGGGGTCAATATTGGTGGACCGGAAAAAAGAAGGCAGCCGCAGGGAAAGCGTATCGAAAATGCAGGAGACCCTGGAAATGGGCATTCACCTTTGCCTATACCCGGAAGGTACACGCAACAAGACCACTGAACCTCTACAGCCTTTTTTTGACGGCGCTTTTGTAACAGCAGTAAAGGCACAAAGGCTAATCATACCGGGCCTGATATTCAACACCGGTAAAATATTGCCGCACTACAAAAAAATATGGGCCCGGCCAATGCCGATCCGTATCCACTTCCTGGAGGCGATACCGACCAAAGGCTTAACTTTGAATGACGTAACAGCGCTGAAGGAGAAAGTGCACAAAATAATGGAGACGTATTACGTTGCCAACAAAAGCTGATCTAAACCAGTAGCATGACTTACAGTATTATTGGAACAGGTAACATTGCTTGTTTTTTAGGGAACCGGCTGGTAACCGGACAGCACCATTGTGCCGGGGTATATAGCAGAAACCCAACGGCAGCAGCGGCCCTTGCAGAAGCTTTGCTCGCGGACAAATCCGGCACTATAGAGGATGTGACAGATGAGGACGCGGACATCTGTTTTCTGGCGGTGTCTGACGGAGCAATAAAAGAAGTAGCTAGGCAGCTAACCTTTGATAATACTGTGCTTGTGCATACCGCCGGAGCGGTGGCGATAGAAAGTATTGCCCCGGCAGCATCGCACGCCGCAGTGCTATGGCCGGTATACTCTATTCTAAAAAACAACCTGCCCGATCACAGGGACATACCGTGTGCATGGGAAGCCAGCACTGACAAGGCGCGACGCTATGTACTGGAGACAGGACATGCGGTAACGGATGTGCTTTTTGAAGCAAAATATGAACAGCGGAAGTGGCTGCACCTTTCGGCTGTTATCAGCAATAACTTTATTAATCACCTAATGGCTATTTGTGAGCAGGTGTGCACTGACAACAATCTGCCATTCTCTACCCTGATGCCAATCATTGAACAAACTTTTGAACGAATAAAACATACTTCGCCACTGCATGCCCAGACCGGGCCAGCTATTCGCCGCGATAGCACAACTATTGACCGGCAAATGGCTTTGCTGGAAAAACACCCTCAATGGCAAAAGGTGTATGAAGCGATCACTGCGTCGATTCAAACCCCTTTTCGCAATTCGGCAATTTGACAATTCTGGTTTGGGACGGTTATTTGACAATTCGTGTTTTGTGAGGGATAAGGGCTTTCACCGTTTTAGGGTGTAACTGCAATATCCTTATAATCATTCTCTATTGCCACTATTCGTTGTTCATTGTTGAAAGCTTACCTTTGCGCAAATTCTATTAAGACTTTCATGTATACCATAAAATTTAAGTTTGAACAAAAAGGATTAAGCCCGGTAACTATTGAAAACGTAGCGCCTGATCAGAGTATACTGGAAGTGGCGCTGGACAACAATATAGACCTGCATCATAACTGCGGTATGGTATGCGCCTGCAGCACATGCCATTTATACCTGGAGAAAGGCGATGAATACGTGCCGGAAATAAGCGATAAAGAGGAGGATTTCATAGACCGGGCTGTAAGTCCGAGGATAAATTCAAGATTGGGTTGTCAGTGTATTCTACTGGAAGGCTCAGGAGTAATCGAAGTGACCTTGCCTGACCAAACGCAGTTTCTGGGTGAGTAAATTCTTTAAGTTAAAGGTCAAAAGTGAAAAGATAAAAGCAGAGCGAAGAATTAAAGTGAAAAGATAAAAGTTGCCCTTAACGTGAATTAATTTTCGCGAGGTACAAGATAGTCGCTAAGAAGCAGCCATGGGAGCACTTGCAGCAATCCATAAAAGTTAAACACAAAAAAGTACAACCAGATATTATGTCGCACTACGAACCACCGATAAAATGGAATGACCACGAAGACATTGCTATGAAGCTATATGAGCGCTTCGGCGATGACTTTGGTGAAAGTAAAATATACCGTATACGCTTCACTGAATTGATCGAGTGGGTATTGGAAATTCCGCATTTCGCCGGCAAACGTGAAGAATGCAATGAAGGGCACCTGGAAATGATACAATCGGCATGGGTGTACGAATGGCGGGACAATCAATAATGTGGAAATGTGGGGAATGTGCGAAATGTGCAAATTCTCTTTGTTACCTGCAACTACATCAAATTTTTAGTTTCTGTTTTTTGAATTGCTGAGCGCATTTGCCTATTGTTAATTTGCACATTTTTACTTTATCATGAACCTGCTGGAATTATTTGCTCCGATACGCACTTTTGTATTTGATGTGGATGGTGTGCTGACTGATGGCAGCTTTACTATTTCCGAGTCGGGGCAGGAACTGCGGAGCATGAATATCAAGGACGGGTTCGCACTGCAACTCGCCATTAAGAAAGAGTATCATGTCTGGATCATTACCCGCAGCAAATCTGATGCGATTCGCGTGCATTTTAACGGCATCGGGATCAAAGACGTTCACTTAGGGATAGAG
>CAYNGS010000128.1:0-7368 GCA_964396625.1 uncultured Flavipsychrobacter sp. | reverse complement strand
AAATATCCTGATGACCTTTTTGAGATCATTGTGGTGGATGACCATTCAGACGACAGGACGGCAGAGATCGTGACTGAATATGGCGGTAAGAATGTGACCTGCATTGCACTGGCAGACCATATTGATCCGGAAAAAAAGATAAACGCTTACAAGAAGGCTGCCATAGCTGCGGGCATTGGCCAAAGCAAGGGTACGCTCATTGTTACTACAGACGCTGATTGCCTTGTGCCTAATTCGTGGTTGTTGCATATAGCGGCCATATATGAGCAACAGGCGCCAATTATGGTTGTGGCGCCGGTGATCTTCACATCTAATGATACGATACTGCAGTTGTTCCAGCTTACCGATTTTATGAGCATGCAAGGGATCACGGCTGCAGCACACAGCCTTAAACTCGGTAACATGAGCAATGGTGCAAACCTTGCGTTCAGTAAGTCGGCGTTTCAGGACGCGGGAGGGTATCACGGTACAGAACATCTTGCTTCGGGCGACGACCTGTTGCTGATGGCTAAACTGGAGAAATTGTCGCCGGGTAATATCTCTTATCTAAAGTCGCAAAATGCAATAGTGGTTACAACGCCGCAGCCAGACTGGAGCAGTTTTTTACAGCAGCGTATCCGGTGGTCATCGAAATCGGGCAAGTACAAAGACTTCCGGCTCACGGGCATCCTGCTTTTTGTATACCTGTACAATCTTTCGTTTCTCGTGCTTGGCGTAGCCTGTTTCTTTCATCCCCAGTACCTGTATCTCACACTCAGTACATTGGCCGTAAAGGTGCTTGCTGAGTATCTGTTTGTGCGGCACGTGGCCCGTTTTTTTGGCAATGAATGGGTGCTGAAATACTTTCCGTTCCTTCAGCCGCTGCATATTGTGTACATAGTGGTGGCGGGCTTCCTGGGCTTTGTTGGAGGCTACAGGTGGAAGGGCAGGAGCGTGAGGTGAAGGCAGCGGATGCTATCCCAGCATCAGGAACACTGTGGGAGTTTTGCCAAGCACAGGTCTTTCCCGGTTCCAGGCTGATGCTGTTTTTGTTTTGATAAAGGCGTCGGGTGCGGTAATGTTTTGCGCAATGCAAATGCGCGTTCCGGGATTGCAGTTTTTTAGGAGATCAGCTGCCAGGCTGTCGTTGCGGTATGGAGTTTCAATAAATAATTGCGTTTGTTTTTCTTTCACCGAAATTGCCTCCAGCTCTTTGATCCGTTTACTACGCATAGGATCCTTTACCGGCAGGTAGCCCACAAAGCTAAAGCTCTGTCCATTGAGTCCCGATGCCATAAGGGCCAGTATCAATGAATTGGGTCCTGTAAGTGGCACAACCTGGGCGCCGGCGTCGTGGGCGACAGCCACGATGTCTGCGCCGGGATCAGCAATGCCGGGGCAGCCTGCTTCACTTAGCACACCCACATCGTGCCCGTCCTTTAGCCATGTCCTCAGCAACGCAATATCAGCGCCTGCATGTTTATCTATTTCGGAAAACTGCAGGCTGTCGATAACCAGCGCAGGATGCAGCAATCTGAGGAATCTGCGGGCTGTGCGTGTGTTTTCAGCGAAATAATGGGTAATGTTTCCTGTGTATTGGGTTACCTCCGGCGGCAGCGTTTGCAATGCGCCTTCGGCGATCGGTATCGGAATGAGGTAAAGCCTGCCCGTGTTAGTCATATGTCTTTCAAAATTAGCAAATAGTGGCTATCCGCTATCTTTGAGCTATGAAATTGCCTGATTCTTTTTACACCCGGAAGGACGTTGTTAAAATAGCCAGGGAGTTGCTGGGCAAAGTGTTGGTTACGGCGTTTGAAGGCGTGTACACTGCGGGCATGATAACGGAAACTGAGGCCTATGCCGGCGTAACCGACAAGGCCTCTCATGCCTATGGGGGCAGGCGCACAGGTCGCACGGAAATAATGTATAAGGCCGGCGGCGCGGCTTATGTATACCTTTGTTATGGCATTCATCACCTGTTCAATGTGGTTACCAACCTGGAAGATACGCCGCATGCGATCCTTATTCGTGCTGTTGAGCCGCTGGATGGTATTGAGGCCATGCTGTTGCGGCGCGGTAAGGAGAAACTGCAGCCCTCGCTTACTGCCGGCCCCGGCGCGCTGAGCATGGCCCTGGGCATAACTACCCGGCACACCGGTATCTTGCTGCAGGGCCCCGAACTGTATATAGAGGACCGGGGTATAAAAGTGACACCGAAAGAAATTGTTGCCGCCACTCGTGTTGGTGTGGCCTACGCTATGGATGATGCATTGCGACCATATAGGTTTTATATCAGGGGCAATAAATGGGTGAGCAAGGGCAAAGGGCTATAACTCTATTGGTACTGAATATATACCGGTCGGGGATATAATTTCAGCACTTCTTCTGGTTTCATCAGGGCCTTCCACGGTGGTGTCAGTATGTCGTTCTTATAAAACAGTTTGAATCCCGTAAACTGCACCGGTTCGTTCATCTCCGCCAGTTTGTATGAGTTCACTTTTTTTGCAGGGAAGCCCCATCCATCCATATCTATGACCATCTGCACTTCGGGTTGCAATTCTATTTTTTTATAGTTTGTCACCATATCTTTTGTGAAGCGATGCACAACAAGTATTTTGGGTGGCAGGTTGTTTTGTTTTACGAGCTTTGTCAAATACCCGGATACGTAGTTGATATCGGCCGCATCGAAAGTGCCGATAATGGTGCCTGGGCGGTGCTGCTTGTCCTTCATCGAGAACTCGGGGTCTATGGCCAGGTGCACATTCGGCATTTTCAGGTATTGCTCCAGCATGGGGATCTCCGTCTGCACATTACTCCACCCCACCTGAACATCAAGGAACACAATACCATTTACCTTTTTGGCCAGATCGATCGCTTTGTCGATCTGGGTGAAGGGCATACGTAAAATATATTTGCCACCCTTGCCCGGTTTGGACTGTGCAGTTATGGCTATGTAATGAATGGCGGGGACCACTTGCATCTGGGTATCTGCCTTTTGCCATTTTTTTACTTCGGCCATCAGGTGTTTCAGCATGGTATCGGGTGGCAACTCACCGAGTATGCCCATGTGTGCGGAGTAAAAGTTGCCGTAATAGGCGACCACTCTTTTGAAGGGTAGTATTGCTCCCGGCAGCGGATAGGGGGCTTTTACAGGCCACTTTGCCGAGATGGTGTCATGCACCAGATGCTTTACAAGGCGGTTGTATAATACAGTATCCAGTATGGCCGGTATTGGTTCTGCTGCTTTAACCGGCTGGTCTTGTCTTGCCGGGTTTTTTGTGGTGTCGTCTTTGGCGACGCCATGCGCCGTCAACGGTTTCTTTTTGGCAGCGCTGGAATTATTACAGCCGACCACCAGAAGGCAATACATAAAATAAGCTAAAAAAAGGAGGCGGCTACGCATCTGGTTTTTAAACATTATCATTTCCTGCGAATGTACATTCTTCAAAAATCAAGCCTCAAAGGAAGTTATTAACAGTTGTGGGTAGTGAGGCGCTGCGCTCGCATTGTTGTGCATGGGGATAAACAGATACGAAAGGTAAGTTTCAAAAATATGTTGTCTTGGCAATATCTGTGCTACTTTCCTTCAGCAAATGATAATCAGATTGCCAGTAATTCTGCTTTGAATACGTCTTTTCTTACGAACGGCGCATACTATCGTAGAAATGAAATTAATTTAACCTATCGCATCGTTTGCTGACATGGCCGGCCTGTTCTTACCTATAAACATATTCAGCCATTCAACTATTCAACCATTCAACTATTTTGCGTACGTTTGTAAATTGGTAATTATTTTTTAACAATTGGCTTGCGGAACTTTAACTGTGCTATAGGGAGACAACGATAGTTGGTGTTTGTTATATAAAATCGAAAAAGTTATTGAACCCCTGCTCTATATAAACATATTTAGATGGGATGTGGCAGTTGCGGAACGGGCACCGATGGGAAGCCCGGCGGATGCAAGGGTAATGGTGGGTGCAGTACAGGTGGTTGTAACCGACTTAACGTATATGATTGGCTCAGTACGCTGCCGCTGCACGATGCGGCCAAACCTTACCCGTATATAGAAGTTTCTTTCAGTAAAGGAAGCCGTAAGGAATTCTTCCGGAATAATACCCACCATATTATTGGCAAAGGTGACTGGCTGGCCGTGGAAGGCGTAGGCGGTTACGATGTGGGACAGGTGAGCCTGACGGGCGAGCTGGTGAAATTACAACTCAAGAAATACGGTGTTAAGGAAATGGAGGTGACCAAGCGTGTGCTGCACCCCGCCACCGATGAAGAGATGGAATTCCGCACAAAACAAAAAGAGCGTGAGGCTGAGGTACTTATACGTTCGCGTGCAATTGCGCGCAGTATGAAGCTGGAGATGAAGCTCTGCGAGGTGGAGATTCAGGCGGACAGCAAAAAAGGTACTTTCTTTTATACTGCCGATCAGCGGGTCGACTTCAGGGAACTGATAAGGGTATATGCCACCGACTTTAAGATGAAGGTGGAAATGAAGCAGATAGGTGCGCGACAGGAAAGCGGTAAAGTGGGTGGAATAGGTTCGTGCGGGCGTGAGCTCTGTTGCAGCACATGGCTTACCGATTTTAAGTCGGTGAATACTACAGCGGCAAGGTATCAGAACTTGTCCATTAACCAAACCAAGTTGTCAGGACAGTGTGGCAGGCTTAAGTGTTGTCTCAATTATGAGTTGGATACCTATATGGACGCATTATCGGTTTTCCCGGACCACGCCGAAAACCTGGAGACGGTGAAAGGTGTCGCCCATCTGCAAAAAAGAGATATTTTCAAAAACCTGATGTGGTATAGTTACTCTGATAATAACAAGCAATATCCACTTAGCATCACCAGGGTAAAGGAGATACAAAAACTTAATAAACAAGGCCAGAAGGCTGACGAGCTGCAACCGGTGGAACTGGAGACAAGGGATAGCAAGGCAGGTGTGGCAGTGGACATGGGCTACGTGAATGACGTAGGCTCCGTGACGCTTAAGGCGCTCGAAAATAAAAAGAAAAAGAAGAAATCGGGAAGCGGAAACAGGGACCGCGAGAGGGCTCCCCAGGGAGACCGTGGCCAACAGGCAGCGGCCGGTGGCGGGCAACCACAGGGACCAAGGCCGCAACAGGGCAATAGGGATAGAGGAGGCCAGCAAGGCGGCCAACCAAAAGGAGCCCAAGGCGGTAGCCAGCAGCAGGGCAACAGGGGTGGCGGCAATGCCGGTGGTAAACCACAGGGCAACAGGCCACCACAACAAAACAAAAACCCCAATCAGCAACCACGTCCGGCCCAGCAGCCGCGGCCGAACCAACCGGCCCGGCCAACACAGCCACAAGGAGAAAAGGGGCCACAGCAACCAAAAGAACCAAGAGGCCCAAGACCAAACCGACCCAACAGGCCGGACAGGAACAGGCAGGGAGGTGACAAGGACAATGCGCCAAAGCCGGAGCAAACCGCTTAGGAATCAGCAGAATTGACTTAATTCACGCGTTCGGGGGGATGCAGGTCTTGTACCTGTCTGCTACTTTGTGATGAACAAAGTGTATGAGCAAAACCATCCGGATCATAGCTCTTTTCGCCACGTCGGGGATTGTGTGGTGTTGTTTTACGAGGCTTATGTTTGTTCAGTCCGGCGCGCAATTAATACTTGCTGATCCAAAATATCAAAGCAGTAAGTTCCTGAAAGTATTTGCAGAATACGAACCTTTGCCCCGTATGGCAAACGATGGCAGTATTGTCTGGAAGGGATTTTTTGTTTGCGGTTTGTTGGCAGCAGTCGGTTTTTTGATGGCGAACCTGTTGCTGAAAGGCATATGGTTGAAACGCGGACTTGCATTCGGGCTTTTGCACTGGTTGCTGATGACCCCGTGGTTTGAATTTTACCTTCCGTATAACGTCATGAATGAACCCATGCCATTGGTTTTACTGGAGAGCGGCCTATGGCTTATTACAGTACTGCTTCTTGGGGTATACATGTCCTTTATATTGAACTTCAGGTCAGTCTGATCGTGTACAGGCTATAGTTCAACATGCAGACGGAAAGAAAAGACGTTGACAGGGCCTCGATCGCTATTGTAGCCTGGGTTGAGAACAAGCTGATAGTCGGCGGTGAGCCAGATGCCATTAGATGTTGGTTTGTAGCTGTAGTATAACTCCACAACTGTTTCGTTTGCATAGCTGAGACGGCCATCGCCCAACTGGAATCCCAAACCACCACTGGCCAGATAGTCCCGGTGGTCTGACGAAAGTCCGTTGACATTGACAGCCAGCGCAAGATTATCGTCCTTGCGTTTCCATTTCGCACCATTTAACGCAACGCCCCCTGATACAACAGCGTCTGCCTCTGTAAATGCCCACGTTTCATTTTGTCCGTCGTTCCAGCCGGCACGTATGAATACCCCGACAAGATCACTAATCTGCTGGTCAACGCTGAAGCCGATACCGGTCTTTGTTCTTCCGTATTTGCGGGTGCTGATCACATCCGGTATGCCGTTGCTGTCCGGATGCAGCATTGCCTGCTTATAGTTGCCCATATGGGCATTATTATAGTAGCCCAGCAGTCGCGCGTTTCCCTGTCTGCCACCGATGGAATATGCTCTGCCGGCCTCGGCATTAATGCTGTACTCCTGGCCAAGATCGGTGTTCAGGTCAGCGCCGTTAGCCGAAACGGGCAGGGTGGCCAGGGCGGCCTTGTATGACATACTGCCCTGCTGCAATACAGTGGCAAATGAATAGGTATAACCACGAAGGTTTGCGGCATAATCATATGCCCCATTGCTCATCAGGCACCAGTTGATAAACTGGGAGCGCGGATCTTTGGCATATACGTTATTGTCGAAAAGGTCGCCGAGCGACATCTTGCCTAAGTAAAACTTTACGTAATTGTTGGGCTTCATGCCACCAACTTCATTGTTAGTAACGCCTTCCGGAACAAGGCTGTTCCCCTTTTTGCCCAATTGAATTGTTTGGACGAAGACGCCGCGCGCGAGGTATAACGTCGGAGCGGGATCACCGACCCGGAATGTTTCGCCATTGGTAGAGGCTGCAAGGCCGAATGCGCCGCTGAGGCCACTTCCACCGGCGATCTCAGGGTTAATGTAAACTTCAGCACCTTTCCATAGGTGTGCACCGAGATACAATGTGCCCGTTACCGAATTTTCTTTATCCTCGGCTGACCTCAGGCTGTTCGGGCCGCTGTAAAGATCGGCGCAGAGTTGTTGGTAACGGCGGGCGGCCTCGTCCCAACCGTTGTTGTAGCCGTGAATGAAAAAAGTGACGTGGCTTTGTTTTTCGTTTTCGGCGTGGTCCAGGGCCGGGAATTTGGCAGCGGTGTCAATCAGCAGCTTTTTGAAAGTACTCCGCAGGCCAAATACGCGACTTTATTCC
>CAYNGS010000127.1:0-7387 GCA_964396625.1 uncultured Flavipsychrobacter sp. | reverse complement strand
GTGCGAAGACAGCTTCCCTCCTTTCCTCGGCTTGTGCGGCAGGGGCATACTCGGCAACAGCCGATGACGCCGTCACGGAGCATTTTCGACTTTTTGGTGAAAAAGTGGGTATCGCCTTCCAGATAAAGGACGACCTCTTCGACTATGGCCAGGATAATATCGGTAAGCCAACCGGTATCGATATCAAGGAAAAAAAGATGACGCTGCCGCTCATTTATACGCTGCAGCATGCCGACGCTGCCACAAAACGCCGGATCACCTACATTGTAAAGAACAACAACAACGACAAGAAGAAGGTAAGAGAAGTGATCACCACCGTACAGCAATCGGGTGGTATAAAATATGCCGAAGAAAAAATGAAGCAATACCGGGCCGAAGCCTTACAACTACTACACTCATATCCCGATACCCCCGCACGCCAGGCTATGGAAGAACTCGTGAATTATGTGATAGACAGGAAATACTAAACTTAATGTGGAAGAAATGCGGCAATGTGAAAGAATAATGTGATTACAAATGCGATAATGTGAAAGAATAATGTGATTAGAAATGCGACAATATCGAAAAATATCCAGACCATATTTCACCACATTCCATCACATTGCCATCACATTTTACCTGATCTTCAGCGTAATGTCAGGCAAGGTCCTTGTGGCGCATTCAGGGCAGGTAGCCTGGATATTGGTAAAGTCTATCACAGTTCCGGCAGGGGCGTCCTTTATTTGCTGAAACATTTCCTGGGTCATAAAGAATCCTTTGGCGTTTATAGTCGCGTTGCCTTTCGGCGTACTAATTTTAAAGGTATAACTCTTGATATGGTATGGGTAGCTGTATAACGATTTGGGGAACGATGTCCGCAATGTCAGTTGAGACAGGATGTCTTTTCTCGCAGCCTCGGAAGCCTGTATCGTTCCGACATGCGCTATCAGCTCGGGTATCTCATCGCTCGTGAAGTTGATTATCTTTATCGTCTTGTTCGTTTTTTTGTTCAGTATTGCCAATCGCATATTCTTTCCTTTTGCAGGGTAGGGCATGGCAAGCACAGTAGTTGTGTCACCCTTAGCCTCGGCCGTTCCTATCCTTAAGCTAACATCAAGGCTTTTTAGTTTTATATCTGCAGGCTTAAAGGCAGCGCTGGTGATCTGTATCAGGTTATTGCCGGAGTTGAACAAAAGCATGGTATCCTTTCTGGAGCACCATTTGTTCCAAACATATATCGTATCTGGTTGGGCGTTTACATGGGTATAAGACAGGAGAATGCAAATAAGAATTATCAGGCGTTTCATCGATGCGGCAGTCAGATTGATTTTCTAATCACAATATAAGCAAGAACCGCTAACAATAGAATTATCAAAATTGCTGTCCATGTAACGTACTCAGTTTTCAGTGATCTACGCTTGCGTTTTTTACTTAAAATGGCGCTGCGCAGTTTGTGATTCAATTTACTTATACTATGGCGTGTGTCGTCGGCTTTCATGCCATGCAGGCCTTCGAGGGCATCGCTTTCCATGCCTTCGTCAGCGAGCCATTGCTCTACTTCATGCTGTTCGGCGGCAGACAGTTCTCCTTCCAGGTAGGCCATCAGCTTATCTTCTGAAAGCCGTTGCCGTCCGCTATTGTCAGTGGGCGATATGTTTTGTTGGTCGCTCATGTTCGGCTATTGCCGTTTTGCTTTGTTAAAATAGTTTTCAAATTGCGCTTGCCGTTCTGGATGTAACTTTTTACCTGCATAAAGGTATACCCGGTTTGCGCTATTATCTGTTCATAACTGAACTTCTTCAGGTAAAACAGAACGATCGTTTTCTTTTGTTCTTCACTAAGCTGTTCTATTGCGTCATTCATTTGCTGCAGCGTGTGGTCCTGCCATTTTATTTCTTCCCTGTCTGTCTCTGTTGCAGGTATTTGTGCCAGCGATTCCTCATTCGCGTTGTAGGTCTTATCGCGAAGTTGCTGCAGGCAGTGGTTGCGCATCAGCACATAAAGCCACCCTTTAAAGTTAAGAATTTCCTCTTGTGGCAAATGGGTAAGGATCTTGAGGAATACCTGCTGCACGGCATCTTCGGCCAGTGTTTTGTCTTTGAGGTATTTTAGCGCCACACCCAGCAGCAGGGCGGTGTAGCGCTGCAGCAAGTATCCAAGCCATTCGTTGTCGCTGCTCGCCCGGTATGTCCGAAGTAGCTCTTCGTCGCTCAGGTCGCTATGTTTGATCTTGCCGGGCAAATGTCCTGATTATGGAAATTATAGTTTACAACCCTGTTTTAAGAAAGACGGCATAGAACGGATATTCCATAAAATGCGCGGACATAAAGTTATCACTTTCCGAATGGCTTGAATATTTACTTCAGTGGAGGAGGTTGCCAGGTCCAGGGTCATCTATACAGGATCTTTGGCGATCGTCGTGCAGATTTTAAACAAACCTTGGGATATCCTGAACGCCATGTAAAACACGAACTATTCTGATTCGCTTTTCGATGACCCTGTAAAACACCACATGGCTGACATAAGAACTGCTTCGTATTCCTTTGCGGATCTCGTTTCTCATTCTCCCCGGTATTAGGGTGCGTACATAGCATATGAAACAGTCCCTCAAGACCTTCCAGGTACTTTATCGCCTGGGCAACGCCAAATTTTTCTGCAGTATAGTCGTAGATTTTCTACAGGTCATTGTCCGCCTCCTGCGAAAGTTCATATGAGTACGGGGCGAGTGCAATCGGCTATTTGTTGGCTTTAGCCTTAATAATATCCTTAACAGTGCGCTTGCTTGCGGGGCCTTCCCATCCTTTATTTATTTCGCTTCGCAATTCATGTATCACCCGATTCCTGAAAAGTTCGTGCAGGCTTAGTGCATCGCGAACCACTTCAGAGGCGTTTTGAAAATCGCCGCCTGCCAACTGGTGCGCAATATACTTTTCCTGTTTATCCGTGAAGCTGATATTCATATATTACTTTAACATTGAAATTACGAAATTGTCTAAATACGGCAATGCATGGTACCCGCGGTCAAAGCGATCTCTATAGAGCAATGCTTCAAAATCAAAAGAATTTGAATTGTAATCTGGGCGAAGACAGTCGTTATCAGCCGGTATCTGTCAAAATTGGTTTAAACATTCTACCTTTGCATCCCAAATTGTACATCTAAGAGTGCAAATCAGATAAAAATGAATAACGCATATTTCGACTTCGTAGAACCAAAGAATGAACCGGTGCTCGGTTATGCACCGGGCAGCCATGAACGTAAAGCCCTTCAGAAAGCGATAGCTGAAATGAAGAGCCAGAAATGTGATATACCCATGTATATCGACGGCAAACAGGTGCGTGGTGATATTAAGAAAGAATTGCGCCCTCCGCATGAGATCAGCCACCTGCTGGGTCATTTTTATGCATCTGATGAGCAGGATGTGTGCGATGCCATAGACGCAGCATTGTCTGCCCGCGAAACGTGGGCTGCAACAAGCTGGGAACACCGTGCGTCCATATTTATGAAGGCCGCTGAACTGCTTGCTACAAAGTATCGCTTCAAAATGAATGCGGCTACCATGCTTGGCCAGAGTAAGAATGCCTTCCAGGCCGAGATAGACAGCGCATGTGAACTTATCGATTTCCTCCGTTTTAACGTACACTTCCTTAGCCAGATATACAAGCAGCAACCGCTCTCGCCGCAAGGCATGGACAACAGGATGGAATACCGTCCCCTCGAAGGTTTTGTATTGGCGGTAACGCCGTTCAATTTTTCGGCCATCGGCGGCAACCTGCCCACTGCGCCGGCCATGTGCGGCAACGTAGTGGTATGGAAGCCCGCAAATACACAGGTGCTGGCAGCAAGTGTATTTATGGAGATACTTATTGAAGCCGGTTTGCCGGCTGGTGTTATCAACCTTATTTATCCTCCCGGCCCTGTCGTGGGCGATATCTGTTTTGCACATCCTTATTTTGCGGGCGTTCATTTCACCGGTTCCACCGGCGTGTTCCAGGGCATGTGGAAGAGCATCGGCGATAACATTACCAGGTATAAGTCTTACCCGCGCATAGTAGGGGAGACGGGCGGTAAGGATTTTGTTTTCGTGCACCCCAGTGCCAATGTAGACGCTGTGGTTGCAGGACTGGCTCGCGGCGCATTCGAATACCAGGGCCAGAAGTGTTCTGCGGCCTCACGAGCCTACCTGCCCGCAAACCTTGCCGATGAAATAAAGAAAAAACTTGTTGCCGAACTAAAGACCATGAAGATGGGTGTCGTCGATGATTTTACCAACTTCATCAATGCCGTGATAGACGAAAAATCGTTCGACAGTATTGCAAAATATATTGAGAATGTAAAGGACAGCAACGGCTCTGCAAAAATACTGTGCGGCGGCAAATGCGATAAGTCAAAGGGTTATTTTGTAGAGCCAACGGTTATCGAGACCACCGACCCGGAATACGTGACCATGTGCGAGGAAATATTCGGCCCGGTGCTTACCATCTATGTATACGAAGTTGATAACTGGATACAAACGCTTGAAGTGCTGGATGAAACATCTCCATACGCGCTGACGGGTGCGATATTTGCGCAAGACCGCCATGCTATTGAGTATATGACCAAGGCGCTCGTGAACAGTGCCGGTAATTTTTACATCAACGACAAGCCAACCGGTGCGGTAGTAGGTCAGCAGCCATTTGGCGGCGCAAGGGCATCGGGCACCAACGATAAAGCAGGATCGATCCTTAACCTTTACAGGTGGCTAAGCGCAAGGACGATAAAGGAGACATACGTATCACCCACAGATTACAGATATCCTTTTCACCAGGCCGATTAAAAGTATAGGCGATTGACCCATTTGCATCTGCCGAAGGGGCGGAAACATTAAGTATTATATAACCTTCGTGAAGGCCCCCTTTCTTTGCATATTCCCCGCAGCCTCTATTTGTTATACAAGGTCATTGCCTTGCCGATACCCTGTGTTGCAAAACACTCTATCGCATCTATACTCTTTAGCAGCATATCCTTCACCATCGGCACCTCAGATGGTTTCCATTTTCCGAGCACATACTCTACCTGCCTGCCCTTGGGGAAGTCGCTGCCGATGCCGAACCGCAGGCGCGGGTATTTATCAGTTGTAAGCAGCGCTTCAATATTTTTCAATCCGTTGTGCCCGGCATTGCTGCCCGATGCACGCAGCCTGATGGTGCCCAGCGGCAAAGCCAGTTCGTCAACGACCACCAGCAGGTTTTCAAGTGGTATCTTTTCTTTGTCCAGCCAGTATTTCACAGCCTTGCCGCTGAGGTTCATAAAAGTAGTCGGCTTAATGACCACGAACGTCTTCCCCTTCCATTTTATTTCCGACACAAAAGCATGACGGTCGAGATCGTAATTGCCGCCGTTCTTAAGCACAAGCGTATCTGCCACTTCAAATCCGATGTTGTGACGTGTGGAGTCATACTCCGCCCCAATATTCCCAAGTCCCGCTATAAGGAATTTCATTTAACGAAGATAATGAAGGTTGATTAGTTGAAAAGTTGACGGTGCCGGAATGGCTATTCCATGGCATGCAGCGCAACGCGATTGCCCTCCGTATCCAATATCAGCGCCCAGTATCCCATTTCCTGTGTTGCAGATACAGTTGTTCTGCCCTGCAGTATTTTGCCGCCTGCCTCAACTACTTTATCCAGCACCAGTTGAATGTCGGGTTCGCAATTCAGGTAAATGAGTGAACCGTTTGGGGAAGGGGTATAAAATTCAGGGTCATATACTATCGCACCGCCTGCGCCCTCATCTTCCAGGTCATATTCGAACAAGCCCATACGTGTGTTGCCGCCTTCATGCTCACGCATAGTAAAATCCAGTATGGTTTCATAAAATAGTTTCGCCCTGTTAAAATCGCTGACCGGGATCTCAAACCAGTTAAGCGCATTTGTTTTACCCATGTTATATTGAGTTTTGATAAAGTAATCTTCTAAAAGCTACGCTATATTAATTAAAAATATTGAAGCGGATGCAGCGTGGCAAAGATCGTTTATTTTGGGGATGATGTTTGCAATGCGTACCTTGCCGCCGCTAAAACAAAAAACAAGGTTATGTCAATGGATTTAAAAGTTGTAACGGTAATTGGTTCAGGTACAATGGGAAACGGTATATGCCACGTATTCGCCCAGCATGGTTATACGGTGAATATGATGGATATCAACCAGGGCGCTTTGGACAAGGCATTGGTTACTATAGGTAAGAATATGGACCGCCAGATCCACAAAGGAGCGTTTACCGAAGAAGCCAAGCAGGAATCGCTGGGCCGCATCAGGACCTACACCAACATGGCCGATGCAGTTAAGGAAGCTGATCTTGTGGTGGAAGCAGCTTCAGAAAACATTGACCTGAAAATAAACATCTTTAAACAACTCGACGAGCATTGCAAACCGGAATGCATACTGGCTACCAATACCTCTTCCATATCCATCACGCGTATCGGCTCTTACACAAAGCGGCCCGGCAAAGTGATCGGCATGCACTTTTTCAATCCGGTGCCGGTAATGAAACTGATCGAGGTGATCAATGGCTATGGCACCGATGAGGAAGTGACCAACAATGTATTTCACCTTGCCGAATCATTGGGCAAAGTGCCATGCGTGGTGAACGACTATCCCGGCTTTATCTCTAACCGCATACTGATGCCCATGATCAATGAGGCCGTTTTTGCACTGCAGGAAGGCGTAGCTGATGTGGCAGAAATTGACACCATTATGAAGCTGGGTATGGCGCACCCTATGGGTCCATTGCAGCTCGCCGACTTCATAGGGCTCGATACATGCTACTCCATCATGCACGTATTGCACATGGGCTTCGGCAATCAGAAGTATGCACCCGCTACGCTTCTGGCCAACATGGTGCAGGCTGGCTACATGGGCGTTAAATCGGGCGAAGGGTTTTATAAATACACACCCGGCAGCAAAGACCTCGTGGTCAGCGAGCGTTTTAACAGCAAGAACTGGAAACAATAATTTTCTAAGACCGTACCCGGCGGCAAACAGGCCGGTAAAGTTTACTTTTGCGCTATGCAGGAGCTGGTAATTGCGTCCAATAATGAGGGCAAGCTGCTGGAGATCCGTGAACTGATAGCCGGCATACAACTGCTGACGCTGAATGACATCGGGTTCTCAGCCGAGATACCCGAGCCATTTCATTCGTTCGAGGAAAATGCTTTTGCCAAGGCTTCCGCCATCCACCAATTTTCGGGCAGGAATGTGTTTGCCGATGACAGCGGTCTTTGCGTAAATGCGCTGCATGGTGCACCCGGCGTAGACAGCGCCCATTTCTCAGGATCGCGGGACGATGAGCAGAACCTGCAAAAAGTGCTGACCGGGCTCACTGGCGTCAGCAACCGAAGCGCATTTTACAAGGCAGTAATCTGTCTGATCT
>CAYNGS010000126.1:0-7517 GCA_964396625.1 uncultured Flavipsychrobacter sp. | reverse complement strand
GGACTGCGCCTGTCTGCAAAGGGCTTTGTCCAGATGCCCGATACCAATAATATGGTAATGGACATCAATTTCAATACGCCTTCAAATGATTTCAAAGATATCCTCTCCCTCGTGCCGGGTATCTACCAAAGCAATTTTAAAGACATCAAGACGACAGGCAAGCTCACCCTGAACGGATTTGTAAAAGGCACTTACAACAAGAAGCAAATGCCAGCCTATATGCTTAACCTCGGCATACAGGATGGCTCCTTCCAATACCCCGACCTGCCGCAAAAGGTTTCCAACATACAGGTGAAGCTAAATGTAGATAATCCTGATGGTGTGACCGATCATACCGTGGTGAATCTTGAAAAATGCCACATCGACCTCGGTTCACAACCTTTCGATTTCCGCATGTTGCTGAAGACGCCTGTCTCGAACCAGTGGATAGACGCTAATGCCAAGGGTAAGATCGATCTGGCCCAGATGCAGAAATTTATGAAACTGGAAGCAGGCACCAAGCTTACAGGTGTCATCAGCGCCGATGTTTCCGTTAAGGGGTCCATAGCTGCGGCACAGAAAAAGCAATTCGAGCAGCTTGATGCATCGGGCACCATTGGCATCAACGATCTCACCTATGCTTCAAAAGACTATCCCGACGGTGTCGACATATACAGCCTCGTGCTCACATTCAACCCAAAGAATGTAACGGTATCGAACCTTAAAGGACAATACCTGCATACCATCTTCAATGGCGACGGTGGGATCAATAACCTGCTGGGCTACTACCTGCACAATGAATCTTTGAGCGGCTCATTCCGCTTTGCCGCAGATAAAATTGATGTAAATAAATGGATGGGCACACCATCCACACCCGAAACTACGGCTGCTGCCAAACCGTCCACCGAGCCATTCCTCGTACCGTCTAACCTTGACATAGAACTTCATGCCGAAGTGGGAACCGTGAAGTATGACAATATCACGCTGACAGCGGTGCAGGGCGGACTGGTAATACGCAACCAGGTGGTGAACCTGCAGAGCGTTTCAGGCAAGGCGCTCGACGGCTCTTTGAAAATGAGCGGCTTTTACTCAACCAAGACCGACAAGAAAAACCCCGACATACAGTTCGATTACAGCGTAGACAATGTTGATGTGCAAAAGACGTACACATCCTTCGCCACAGTTCAGAAAATGATGCCTGCAGGCAAATACATTTCGGGCAAGATCACATCTAACCTGACCTTGAGCGGCAAGCTGGGCCCCGATATGAGCCCTGTGATGAACTCCCTCACCGGCAAGGGCGATATGCTGTTGCTGAATGGCCTGCTCAGCAATTTCCCGGTAACAGATCAGCTCGCCGATAAACTGCACCTTACGCAGTTCAAAACAATAAAACTGCAGGATGTGAAGATATTCTTCTCATTCGAAAATGGCCGTGTGACCGTGCAGCCATACAAAATGAAGATCGGCGATATAGACGCAGAGATTGCCGGCAGCAACGGATTTGACCAGACCATCAACTACGGAGTGAACCTTTCTGTGCCGCGTGCCATGATGGGCTCTGAGGCCAACACAATGGTCAACGGCCTGCTGAGCCAGGCGGCAAGCAAGGGTGTGCCGGTAAAACTCGGCGACAAAGTGAACCTTGCAGTTAAGATCACCGGAACAACCACCAGTCCCAAAATTGAAACCAACCTCAAAAATGTGGCAGGCGATGCTGTGAACAATGTAAAAGAGGAAATAAAGAATGAAGTGAACAAGAAGGTGGACAGCGTGAAGAATGTGGTGAAAGATACGGTGAAAGCGATAAAGACACAGGTCGTATCGCAAGCCAAGGATGAGCTGAAAAAACAACTGCTCGGCGGCAGCAAGACAGATACCGCCAAAAAGACCAGCCCTATACAGATGCCTAAAGCAGCCGATGATGTAAAGAAAGGACTAAACGATCTTTTTCATAAGAAGAAGTAAATCACATCGATATATTTGAAACCGGTATTATTGATTTCAGTGATACCGGTTTTACTATTTACACCCTTCATTCGGGTTTGAAACTTTTGCCCGACGAAATAATTTTTACGGTTTTTCGTTATTTTTAGAAGTTATTTGCAACCAATTGTACAAAATGAAGAAAATAGCCATAACCACCTTACTCTGTCTTTCGGTATTAGTGATCTTCGCCCAGGTCAATTCACCTGCCATTCAATGGCAGGCGTCGCTTGGAGGCTCTAAGGATGATATCGCCTATGCTGTTAAGAAAACTGCCGATGGCGGTTACATTGTCGCCGGGCAAACGGCGTCAAACGATAGCGACGTGAGCGGCAATCATGGCGTAAATGATTATTGGGTGGTGAAGCTGTCGGCTACGGGCGTCATTCAGTGGCAGCGCTGCCTCGGCGGCACGGGCGATCAAAAGGCCTATTCGGTGCAGCAGACGACGGATGGGGGGTACATAGTAGCTGGCACATCGAAAGACACCGTCAATGGAGATATTACCACTATTGACAGCACTTACGATTACTGGATCGTTAAGCTCGATGACACAGGTGCCGTAAAGTGGGCGAAATCCTATGGCGGTACCGGCAACGATATACCGGCCTGGATCATACAAACTGCTGATGGCGGCTACTTAGTTGCCGGGTCCACAGATTCGGCCAATGGTGATGTAACACTCGTTCACGGGCTCCACGACATTTGGGTGGTAAAGCTGAATGATACGGGCGCGCTGCAATGGCAAAAATCCTTTGGCGGCACGGGTGACGATTTTCCAAAGTCAATAGAGCAAACGACCGATGGCGGTTACATCCTCGCCGCTTATACAAATTCGACCGATGGCGATATTACGTCCAATCATGGTGCAAACGACGCATGGATTGTGAAGCTGTCCTCGGTAGGAGGGATACAATGGCAAAAATGCTACGGCGGCTCAGATAATGATGGAGCTAACTTCATCACCCACAGCACCGACAGCGGCTATGTAGTGGCGGGCTATTCCAATTCGTCAAATGGCGACCTTAGTGTGAACATAGGGCAAAGCGACTATTGGGTCATAAAACTAACATCAACAGGCGGCATACAGTGGCAGGCGTCTTTAGGTGGGCTGGGCAATGAACAGGCCCAGTCTGTGGCGCAAACCACCGATGGCGGATACATAGTGGGTGGATGGACGTTCTCAACAGATGGTAATATTATAGGTAACCATGGCATGAGCGACTACTGGATCGTGAAACTCTCGTCTGCTGGTATGCAGCAATGGCAAAAGTGCGTGGGCGGTGAGGGCAATGACCAGGCTTGCGAAATTCACCAGGCGTCCGACGGCGGTTTCATTATAGGCGGCACCAGTAACTCAATTGGCGGAAACGCGAGCGGCAACAACGGGCTCAACGACTTCTGGATCGTAAAGCTTGGCGCTTATTCCGGCGTAGGAACAACGGTCAATGATCCGGCTGTTTCAGTGGGGCCTAATCCAACGACTGGCCTGCTGGAAGTGTCAGGAGCAAAAAATGTGAATATCACTGTATACAACGTACTTGGCCGGAAAATGGCAGAGGCAAATAACACAGACCATATCTCGATTGCTGCGCTGCCGCCGGGCGCATACTTTTTAACCTTGTTCAGCAGCCGCGGTGATTTGTTAAGGCAGGACAAGATCATTAAAGAGTAGCCCCGGCTATTTCACCACAAAGTGCGGATTGTAAATGATCCCAAAGGCATTGCCCCATGGATCTCGTACTGCCGCAACTACAATATTATCGCCCAGATCTGTCGGTTTTTCAAGCGGTGTTGCGCCATTGGCCAGCAGCTCACTATAGGTTTGGTCAACACTGTCAACGCCCCAATATGTCACCACGTTTGCTGTCGCCGGGCCGCCTGTTGCCTCCGCAGGCTGCAGACCTAACTCATACCCACCCACATTAAACCCGACATAAAAGGGCTCATCGAAATAAGGCGGCACGCCCAAAATCTTTGTGTACCATTCTTTTGCGGCAGTGATGTTTCCCACCTTGTAGCCTACCGTGCGCAGGCCGTGAAATTGTGTTGCCATAGTCGTGTTATTTTCCCGCCAGCATCAGTTGTTTAATATATTTCACCGGGGCGCTTCCATAACTTAAAAATTGCTCATGGAAGGCCTTTAGATCGAACTTATCTTTCAGCTTATCTTTCAATTGTGCTCTGAAGTCATATATCTCTGTATACCCGGTGAAATAACAGCACAGTTGCACCTGCGTCACCGACACCCTTTTCCACTTCCCTTCGGCCTCGGCCTGCTGCTGAAAAGCTTCCTTCGTCAGCAGTTTCATCGCGTCCGCCTTGCTCATGTCCTTGGTATGTACGCTATAGTCCAGAATAGTATTGCAGGTGCTGCGCAGGTTCCACTTATAATACATCAGCCACATCTCGGGCGACGCCTCGGTCGAGTTCACTCCCCTGTCACCGTCATAGCCGTTTTCCAGCATCATACGTTCGGTATATACCGCCCAGCCCTCTATCATCGCATTATTGCCCAGTATGGCCTTTATTATACTCGGCGACTGATTGGAATATACCAACTGGGTATAGTGACCAGGGATAGCCTCGTGTATGTCCAGTATCTGCAGTATATAGTGATTGTATTCGCGCAGGTAGCTTTCTGCCTTGTCTTTATCCCAGCCTGCAAGGCTGCCCACATTATAATATGTGTTTCCATTCTTGTCATACGGGCCCGGCGATGAAACCGATGCCCCTGCAACGCCCGCCATGTAAGCCGGTTCCTTGCGCACCACCAGCGGTTTGGAAGGGTCTATATAAATGAGGTTCTTATTCTTTATAAACGCAATAAGTTCCGGCAACTGGTGCTCTATCGCCGACTGAAAGGAATCGGGTTTTACATGGTTCAGCGACAGTATATCTATCATTTGTTTTATGGCCTGCAGTCTGTCCAGAGGCATAGGCTTCCCCGAAAAATATTTCGGCCACAACTGTTTCGTGATCGCATACATTTTCTCATGCAGCTCCGTTTTGTGAGCCACTGCCTTTGTAAAGATGGCATCTGCCGTGTAGGCAGATTGGATCTCGAACGCGAACTTCTTCATATACAGTTCCTTACCCAGCCTGAAACTGCGCGGATGATCATTTTTCAGGTTTTTGAGCCATGTCACATAGCCGTTTATCGCGTCAACTGCAAGCCGGGCTCGTTCCTTCATCTTTGTCTTTTCTTGCTCATCAAGGTGCGATCTCTGCAGCGCCTCATCAAGGTCTTGCTGAAAAACGGAAATGCCCCCGAGGTTTTGCTCTATGGCCAGGTCAGTATGTTCTTTGGTGGGGTTATTGATGTTGTTCTTTGCGAGCCTGTAGTAGGTGGGTATTCCTGCCATTTTCCGATAAAAATTCCGCAGTCTCGTATCCAGCGAATCATAATCGTTGTTGAGCATATCGGCAAAACCGCCCGATACGTTGTATACCGAAGGGTTCCACTCATAACTTTTCTCCTCGTTAATACCCCACTCTGTGTACTTCAGGTGGTTTTCTATAAGGTAGTAGTCGGTTTTATTAACGTCTGAAAGTTCCGAAAGCTTGAAACTCTTCAGCAACTCAAGGTTGTCCGAGCAAAAAGCCAGCTCCCTGGCCCTCGCCCGCACATCAGGCATGATCAGTTCATAGTCGAACTTATGATACCCTACGCCACTGGCCCAGGATGGATATACCTTCCACAACTCCAGCACGAAGTTTTCCTTGTATGCGTTAAACTTGTCGTCTGCTGTCTGCATAGAGTCCTTTGCCTTTAATGTGTTCATGCCGCACAAAACCGACACGCAAATGAGTAGCAACATCTTCTTTGTCATGGTCGCTTTTTAGATGCACAAACATAACGATTGTGTGGTCATTATTGTACCGCACAGCGAGGTATATTTTTCACAGTTTTGATCGATCCCCCTCATAATTTTTTATTCATTTTTTATGTTAAAAAAATGAACTATTTAGTTGACAGGCAACTGAGTAGTCTTAAAAATACAATGTAATTGCCAATGCCGGATGGCACGGTATTGTTGAATGATCAGTAACCAAAAAATGTGTTATGGTACGGAATAAAAGTCAAAGCCAGGAAGGCTTGAACGACAATCGCCGGGGAAGCAAGGGCGATAACAGGCAGAACAACAATGACACAATGAACCGCGAGTCTTTGCTTCATGATGACGACCATCGCGAGAACCAGAAAAAGGGGGACAAGAATTCCCAGAGCAGAAAGGGCTCCCCCGGCAGAAAATAAAATCAAAGATCTCTTAACTAAAGTCAAAGAGGCCCGGTGAGGCCTCTTTGCTTTTGTACTGCGTGTAGCAGCGTGGTATCCTATTTTTTTTACTTTTACGCCAATAACCTGCAGATGGAAAATGAAGCCCGAAAAATAGCCTACCTGGATGGCATAAGAGGTATTGCAGCGTTCCTTGTATTTTTTCATCATTTTTTGCTGGTATTCTACATAGCATACTACGTTTGGGATGTCAATGCGGTTCACCTTCACGGCTGGGAGATCACCTATGGTCAAAGTGTGTTCAGCGTATTTTCCAATGGCAATTTCTATGTAAATATTTTCTTCGTGCTCAGCGGATTTGTACTGAGCCGCAAATACTACAGCTCTATGTCACCAGATCTGCTGGTATCCGGGGCGCAAAGGCGGTTTACACGCCTCTATATCCCGGTGGCGTTCACCCTCGTGCTCTCCTATATATTGATCAAAGCGGATCTGTACAGCAATGGTCCCGTGAGTCACATCACCATTGCTGAATCCTGGTTCGGAACTATGTGGGCATATCCCGATCCGTTCAACAAGCTTTGGCGTAGCCTGCTCTATGGCACCATGTTTTTCGGCGACAGCTCACTCGACACCACATTATGGACAATCGCTGTGGAGTTCTATGGGTCGCTCTTTGTCTTTGCGTTCCTCGCCCTCACCCATAATACAAGGAACCGTCTTACCATGCTGGTGCTTGTGTTTGTATACTGTTTGTTCACAAACAGCCTCCGGTTGGCTCCATTTACACTCGGTATCAGCCTCAATTATTTCGAGCAAAGCCCCTTATCGTCAAAAAAGCTCGTTAATACACTATTGGCGCCGGCACTGCTTATCGTCGCTCTTCTGCTCGGTTCATATCCTCCCAATCCGCCCGTTGCCGGAACGCTCTATTTTCACTTCCCCGCGGCCATATTAGCTTACTCCGACTGGTTCAACGTTATCGGCGGGTTCATGCTTATCCTGTCCTTCGTCTTATCTGCAAACCTCCAAAAATGGATCAGCTTTCGGACATTCCGGTTTTTAGGATATATCTCCTTTTGCCTTTACTTACTCCATCCGCTCGTCCTCGGCACAGTTAGCAGCGATGTATTCCTCGCCCTTTACGGCCGCCTGGGTTACAACAGTACCGTTGCGGTCGTATTCTTGATAACGACCGCCTTCTGCTTTCTCGCCTCCTGGCTGATGACAAAATACATTGACAATAACGGTATTAAACTGGCGAATTTTTTATTCAAACTTTTTGTAAAAAATGCCGCTTAGCCTACAGATA
>CAYNGS010000125.1:0-7577 GCA_964396625.1 uncultured Flavipsychrobacter sp. | reverse complement strand
TGGCGTAACCTCTTTGGCCACCGTAAACTCTGTTACCGGAGTAGTAGGCGGTGTATCTGCGGGAACTGCGGGAATAACATATACAACCTCCGGAGGTTGTTATGCAACTACGTTGGTTGCGGTGGGTACTGCGCCGTCGGCAGGTTCGGTAACGGGTGCGTCCACTGTTTGTGCGGGGTCGTCTGTTACCTTACTGGATGGTGCCGCAGGTGGTGTTTGGAGCAGCAGCGCTTCCGTGATCGCCACGGTGAACAGCGCCGGTATGGTAGGCGGAGTTTCCGCCGGATCTGCGACAATATCTTATACAGTCACGAATAGTTGCGGCACAGCAACGGCGACGGCGCCGATAACAGTGAATCCTGCTCCGGATCCGGGAACGATAACAGGAGCAGTGACCGATGTATGTCCGGGTTACTCGATCTCGCTGACCGACCTTGCACCGGGCGGCGTCTGGAGCAGCAGTTCAACCGGCGTGGCTACAGTGAGCGCGTCGGGAGTTGTTTATGGCGTTGCCATGGCCGGCGGCTCGGCGACCATTAGTTATACGGTCACCAATAGTTGCGGCACGCTTTCTGCCACTATTCCTGTAAATGTTATTTCGCAAGTGATATGCGCACTAAATGTGAAAACAAGCCATGAAGCTGGTGAGGCGATAGAAGTATATCCAAACCCGAACAAGGGGACGTTTACCCTAAACCTCGTGTCAGATAAAAATGAGCAGGCTCAGATAATTGTTACCAACCTGGTGGGCGAAAAAGTAAAAGAATTTACCATTCAGACAAACAAAGTGAGTGACGTGCAGCTAAACCAGGCGCCTGGTATTTACTTTTTGCAGGCAACCACAAGCGCCGGTAAAAACATTGTGAAGGTGGTGGTTGAGTAAGGGATTGATTTTTATTTATTTGAAAAAGCAAGTTCGGAGATATCTCTGAACTTGCTTTTTTCGATAATAAGTTGCCGCCTCTTAGCTCCTTGATCTGTCGGTTAGAGATTTTGCAATGAATTTAGTAAAATCATTATAATAGTAAGAATAAGCGAGAGGCATTGGAGGAAAAAACCGGCAACGTCGACCCTTTTTAGCGACACCAAAAATGGTCAGCTTATTTATTCCTCCTGGCACATAATATTTATAGCTGTATAACTCATTTTGCTTGATAATAGCCTGGAGTCTCTTGATATCCCTTCTCAGGCTGCCGGAATTTATTCGTTGCCGCTCTACCGCAATTCCAAAGTGATATAGCGAGTCGTTAAAGTCGTCTTCCAAAAAATACATGTTAGCTGTTTGTTGTTTATAAGGCGCGCCCTGGTTGTGCAATTGTTTAGCGCGTGAGTAGTGTTTAAGCGCGTGCTGGTATTCCGATAAGTAGTCCATAGTCCTGACCACATCCGGCCCGAGCATGGTTTCAAGCATTGTCTCTACGTTTGTGAGCTTTAGATCGGGTTTAGCCTTTATTTGATTGCAATGAACAAGCTTAAAATATTCGTAACAGATCAGCCAGTCACCGAGGCGCTCGTGATACTTGCCAAGAGAGAGATAGCTCATTAAGTAGTTTAAGCCATAGCCGACGTAGATGGTAATTATCTGGTGAAGGCAGAACAGAGAATTGACGACCAGCGGAATAGCTAGTTCGTAACTAAGGTTATATTCCTTTTCAATTTTTTCAATGCCTGCAGCTATCAAGTTGTTGTCTTTGTCTTGTATGACCATGCGGCAAGCATTTTTGAATTTATCTAATCTTACAATTTCATCCTCTGCGCCTTTTTTCGCATTCAGCTCTTTTTCAAGTGTTTTTTTGTTTAATTCTATTCGGATCCGTAATTCATGGTACCTGATAAACTGAGATGGAACGGTATTATATGGCGTCGTTAAAGCAGCAATATCAGCAAGCTCATAATCGTATGAGTATTTCACGCTTCTCATACTTCTGAGTACTAGCTCGGAAAAAAGAATGAGACCTTCTCTAACTTCCGCGCTGCCCGAGGAGCTCAGCATATTGTATTTATCAAGATCGTTTTTCGGGGCAAATAGGTCGGCCGGTGCATTGTCATTCCGTGCAAAATTATATTCATACTTCTTTATCTGGTAGCGGTCAGTTGTATCACTGTTCCAACTGCTTATCTGGAGGATCTGGTTGAGGAAATAGTTTTTCATTAAGGGCAGATGAGCATTTATGGTGTCAGGGTGAACAATGAGCCGGAACGCCTGCAGGATCTTCCGGAACATAAAGCTGCACGCCATATTTTTTCCTATACGCATCAGCATTTGTCCTGACCAATAGTACATGCACATTACTTTCTGAAAAAGCTCCGTATTGATGTCAGCCGGCGTAGCCTCTTCAAGCGTGTAAAAACTCCAACCACCAATGTATTTGAAATAACTCGTGGAAAACTTAAGTCCGTCCCCTTCTGTCCGGATGTTGGTGTACAGGCAATCTGCAAGTTTGTAAATAGCGACGGCAACGTTTCTTAAGTATTTTTTATCATGCTTGGCAGTAATTAACGGATGAACATCCAGGTGTGTTATTCCCGTGCTTACAAATGTTCCAATAAGATCTTCGGCCCTCTGAAGGAGTTTTGATAGCGGCATATTGATATTAATGGTTTCATCATTGTATTTAAGCAGATTCGCGAGGCTGATCTTATAGTATTTGTACGTGTTAGCAGACGTTCTGTAGTCCCGGTACGAATCATCCTGGCGCTGTTCGATCTTTATAGCGATATTGCGGTAGTCTGTTAAATCAAAGAACTCCGTGATTATCGGGTCCAATGACTTTATATCATTATCGCCTGATGCATTCTTATAAAAAAGAAGGGTACCTATTCCTGATGCGAAACTGGCTTCAACGAGGTAATTTTGCCTGTTTTTTTCTTTAAAGACCTTTCCCATAAGGAGGCTTATACTAGTATGTGACTCAATTATTTTTTTTGGGTAAATTCCTGTCATTTTTTCCTGGAGGTAAAGCCCTGCAAGCAATGGCTGAATAATGATTTGCAGCAAGTCCTCCAGGCCCGAGTTCAGCCGATCAGTTCTACGCTGAGTGTCATTTGCTGAATCGGGAGTTATGAGCAAAGCGCTTTCTGTTTTAGGCAAATAGTTGCCCTTTGTTTGAACATATTCCTGAATTTGAATAAAAGTGTTATTATAGATTGACAGGGCGTTGTGGTAATCTTTTATTTTTTCGAACGTGAGCCCCAATTTCAATTTCAGCAGAATGTAGCTCACCAGTACTTCATAGTTAAAACCGGTGGTGAACAGATGTTCCTCAAGTGTTTGAAGGGCATCGAGGTATGAGATTATGGCATCGTCAAATTCCTGGTCATAATATTGGGCATTGCCAAGCATTTCGTTGAGGAACGACAACGACTTAATATACGGCATGCCATGAACAAAGTCTTTGTAAGTACTTTTAAGTTCTTTTATTTTTCCGGTCAGATGCAATTTAACATGAAAGGTTTCATCTAATGTAAAATTGAAAGCTGCAGATTCATCTTCAAAGATCTTGCACAGGTACTCAATTTCATGAAACGTTTTGTGCAGGAATTTATAATCAAACAAGCTTACTTCGGTATCGCGCAGGTGGCTCTGTCCAAGGTAAATGATCAATTCCTCAATAAAGTTCCTCAGTTCGGGCGATCTTGTTTCTGACATTACTTCGGGCACGAGCTCAAGATTCTGAAGGGAAAAAGCGAACGGGTGAAACTTAATAATATGATCCATAAGGTAAGGTGTGGAAACAAGTATCTTGTCGCTGTATGTCTTATAGTAGTTGCCGTGAGAAGATAGAAACGGCCGGAAAATATAGTTTATGAATCCAAACCGGTACTGGTTATGATACCCGATGTGGATAAAATATTTTTTCCTATTATGCCCTTTGCCTTTGGTGGGCTTACCGGGAACGAAGTATAAGACAATGCTTTTTTGTTTTTCATAGAGTACGGGACCATTGTCTTTCTTTGGCCGGTCTTTATCATTGTCGAACTCGCTGGTTGGTTTGATCATTTCCTCAATAAGGCGCACCAATTTTTTTGGTGAACCGTTGCTGCGATAGGTAAGGTAAACGATCATGCTCTGCAAGGTATATATAACCTTGCGGCAGGCGTGATCCGGGATATCACTGTTGTTTTTGAGGAAGTTGTAGTATCTTTTGACAAAGGATTCCGATGATACTGGTTCAGTTTTGGGAAGCAGTATTTTTTCGAGGTACTCTTCAACGAGGGTTGTCAGGCCAAGTGTCTTCCTGTCCTTTGGGCTACTTCCATTGGGTTTATTCTGGTCTTTCAAAAAGCTATCTACATTAATAACCTGGTGAAAAATACTACTGACAGCAGATTGCCGGTCGGCGATATCGGCCAAAGCAGCGTCAAACATTTCTCTACCCGCAATAAATACGAATTTAGCTTTTGCGGTTGTTATGAGATACTTCAGGTTTGCGAGAATATTGATAACCATTCTTCGCCGCTCCCGCAGATCATTTACGTTGGAGCGGTTATAGCTTTTTTCGAAGCGGTCCAGCTCCTCGTAAAAATATTCCCTGTCAGGAGATGGATCAATCTTATCTATTTCGTCGAAAACAAAAATAAGTTTTCGATGATAAAAAAGAGGCAATTGCGGCACGATACTGGAAGAGACAAAGAATACTATCATCGCAACGACTATTATGGCGATCATAGGTAATAAATAGGGCACATTGAGGAGTTGGTTAAAATCGTCAGTGACTAAATATGCTGCTAATGCGAAGGAGGAACCAGAATAAATTATTAATTCGATTAAGAAACTGATATGCCATTTTTGTTCTGCTTTGAATTTTTTATAAAGCCAGACAGATATCACAATTAATGCCAGTAATGCCAACACGGAGCAGACGGGAAGTACATACGTTACCACGGCTGGAGCCGAAAGTATGTTTATTAATCCGTGCCATAATCCAAACCTCATAATAATCCAAACCGGAATTGCCGCAGCTGAGGTCACAAGCATGCAACGCGGTAAAAGTTTTAAGATCAAAGGGAATGTCTGTGTTGATCTGACTTTTTCACCGTTATACTGTTCCAAGATTTCGATTATCTCGTTTTCCATTTCCTTTGGGTTTGCTAAGGGGAATTTCTTTACCATTTTGTCCACCAGGCCGAGAGGCATTTTCTCACTTGCTGCGCCACCACCGTCTTCTTTCGTTATGAAGCTTCTGCAACGATCGTATAAGTCTGCAAGCCGGTCGTAGTATCGTATACTAGTAAATGAGTTTTGGAAAATGAAAATAAAATAGCTCAATAATACGAACGCGATCATAACAGATATCAGTAATAAAGCGCCGCTAATTTCGAGGCCATGCGGCGACAACAGTTTTTTCCATAGACGTTCGTGATCATCCCATTTAAAAACAAGGTTCATCGGATTTTGCTGAGACTTAGACAAGGTTTGTCCAGGCGTATTCTCCGTGGTGTGCAGATCAGCAATAGGAACCAATTCAAAAGACTTCAGATCTAAACCAAGCATTTCCCAGGCAAAAAGATTATCACGTAAAAAGGCATCGGGTTGTCTAATGGGCTGAATTCCAAACTCGATGTGGTTAACAGGTGTCCTACTTCCATGGGGGAGTAGTTCGTATTGTGCATTTTTATTTTCTACATTTTTCGGAAAAGTAAATGGGGCTCCATCGCTTAGAATCAGCATAACAAAAACTGCGCCCGCCCATAACGCAAGTTTACTGAAGCTAAACACCTTTTGATGGAGAAATAGTATCAAGGGATGAACTAGTATTTTATCCATCATTCCTTTAATTAGCTGCCTGAGAACATCCAATTCTTTAATATCCTTTTGGCCAAAGCTGATGGTGATAGGCCTTACTGTTCGGCTATCGGTAACGGCTTCTTCGATATATTGATTTATTGCTCTTCTGACGAAGCTTGTTTTTCCCATCCCCCGATAGCCGGTGATGAGGTATGCGCCGCTGTCACCATCTTTCAAATAGCTTTTAAACTTGTCGCCGATATCATCCCGTCCAACCCATTTCGGATCTTTAGGGTCTTCCATTGGATTGTGTTGAAACGTGTAATCGGGTACTTCTATCCAGATGTCTTTTATGTATCCGGCAAAAGCGTCGTTTGTGTTGTTTTCAGTTGTTGCAGCCATACAGTATCATTAAAACACCAATGAATAAATGAGTATGCGGTCTTTAATTAACAGACGCATACATATATATTAATTTTAAATTGCAACAAATATTGCAAAATAAAATGAATAAAAAACCGTTTATGACCCGTTTTTTTATCTAATTTTTCTTTGTAAATAGGCGAGATTTTTCTCTGTAACCAGACGAGAGGTGCGGACAAGGTGTTGTTCAGTAGTTCAGTGTATTGGTACTGGCGAATCGCGAATGTAACAGCCGAATTAATATTTAGCATGTTTTCGCTTGGAAATTGTAATTTGATCTAAATATCAAACTTCAAAATATGAAGGCAGTCAATATTATACTTCTGTTTTTATTCGTGTTTTTTGTCGGTAACGTATCTGCGAAGGATAGAGACACTGAAAAACAATATGAATGGCAGGAGGGGAAGTCGGAGGGGTATAGTTATAAGTACGTGACCAATGATCCGATGCATGCTCGGTTTTATACGCTGCATAACGGTCTTATCGTGATCCTGAGTCCAACCCATAAAGAGCCAAGGATACAGGTATACATAGCAACCAAAGCCGGCAGTAAGACCGATCCCTCGGATCATACGGGGCTGGCGCATTACCTGGAGCATATGATGTTTAAAGGTACATCTCATTACGGATCGCTGGACTGGAACAAAGAAAAACCGTATTTGGAACAGATAGACGCGCTGTACGAGGAATACAACCACACAAAAGATGAAGCGCAGCGCAAGGACATATATCATCGCATAGATTCGGTATCAGGGATTGCGGCTAAGTTCGCAATTGCGAATGAGTATGATAAAATGATGTCGTCGATCGGGGCGCAGGGCACAAATGCGTTCACATCGTTTGAGCGTACAGTTTATACAGAGGACATTCCTTCAAATGCGGTGGATAAATTCTTTAAAGTGCAGGCCGAGCGTTTTCATAATCCCGTTTTCAGAATATTCCATACCGAACTGGAAGCGGTGTATGAAGAGAAGAACCGCGCCCTCGACAATGATAACAGAAAGGTATATGAGTTGATGCTTGCTAATTTGTTCCTCAATCACAATTATGGCAAGCAGACGACGATAGGCACGGTTGAGCACTTGAAAAACCCATCGCTGCTTGAGATACGGAAGTATTTCAATACTTACTACGTACCTAACAATATGGGGATAATAGTAGCTGGTGACTTTGAGCCTGATGTGATGATAAAAAAAGTAGAGCAGTATTTCTCAGGCATGGAGAAAAAGTCGGTGCCGGAGTATACGTTCAAACCCGAAGCCCCCATCACCACTCCGGTGACAAAGGAGGTGTACGGTCCGGATGCTGAATTTGTTTCAATTGGATACCGGTTGCCGGGTGTACATTCAAAAGATGCGTTGCTTGCCGACCTTGTAAGCCAGATGCTGAGCAATGGAAAGGCCGGCCTTATAGACCTGAACAGATC
>CAYNGS010000124.1:0-7592 GCA_964396625.1 uncultured Flavipsychrobacter sp. | reverse complement strand
CTGAACAAAAGGCAACACTGGAGCAGTGGAGAGTAGACCCAGGTGGGTGGAAGCCATAACGGAACGTGTTACATTTTTCGCGGATCGATGACTTGTAAGCCGGAGATATTTTTAAAGTCATCTACATTGCCAGTAACGAGAATAAGTTTGTGAGTAATAGCTGTTGCGGCGATAACTGCATCCGGTAACTTTATCTTTTGACTTTTCCTTATTGTAATTGTTTCATTTACGATCTCAGTATCTATCTGCAACATATCAGAACTGTTAATAAATGTTTCCATAGCACTTTGCTCTGAAGCAGTTTTGAAATTAAAACCGAGCGCCTCTATTTTAGTAATCACGGAAATATTGCATTGTGCGTCCACTATGTTCTTTAACGATTCGAACGCCGGTAGCGGAAAGGAAGCATCAAGAAAACCAATCACAGTATTGGTATCGAGCTAATACATGATCTATTCAAATTGTTTTTTCAGTCTTTCTTCCCATTCATTTCTGCCATCCTCAACATATTTAAGCATGGCCATTGCGGTTTCATGAGATATTGTGCCAGCAAATTCCGAAAGTTTTCTTTTGGGAGGAAGTTCACCCGACATTAATTGCTTAAGATCTTCGTGCTTTTGAGTAAGCAAATCCCAGTCACTGATCGGAATAAATACTCCGGCATCTTTTCCATTTCCGTCTTTTATTACCTGCAGACCCATAAGTTCAGCTGTTTCGTAAGAAATATTTATAAATAGGCTAAATCACATCAGCTATATAAAGGTAAGATTGATTTGTTAAAAGCAGACAGTTTGAATTATTTTAACGCAAGAAAAATCATTAAAATATCGGGGATGCGTGTTTAACCGTATTTTTGGAACTATTCAATCATAGAATGTGACGGTTTTTTTGAAGTCAAATCACCGTTCAGAAAAATAAGCATAAAATAAATGCCCTGGCTGCAACTCATACGCTGGCAAAACCTGCTGATCATATTTCTTACGCAGTTTTTGGCGTGGTGGTGCGTGGTACTGCCTGAATCGCCGGCGACACTAGATGCCGCGAATTTCGGTTGCCTCGCTTTATCGACCGTGCTTATAGCCGCCGCGGGTTATATCATCAATGACTATTTCGATATAAAAATAGATTCAATCAACAAGCCGGGCAGGGTGGTGCTGGAGAAAGCCATACCCCGGAAGCAGGCCATTGTATCGCATGCGGCGCTCAATATTATTGCCCTTGTGCTGGCCGGATATGTTGCTGCTCAGGGACGACACTATGAATGGCTGCTGCTGCAGGTGGTGTGCATACTGCTGCTTTGGTTTTACTCCACTGATCTGAAGCGCCAGTATGTGGCCGGAAATATTACTGTGGCGCTGCTCACTTCGCTTACCATACTGGCATTGTTTATTTACGAGCCGGTGATGCAGCGCGATATGCAAATGCCATTCGTATCGCCAAATGCGGGAAGAAACGCTTCGTCTCTGCCGGTGTGGGTATTAGTGGTTTACGCTTATTTTGCGTTCATGCTGACGTGGATACGGGAAATAGTGAAGGATATGGAGGACCTGAAGGGCGACGAGGCGGAGGGCTGCATGACAATGCCCATAAAAAAGGGATTGGAATATGCCAGCCGGTTCACACTTGCCTTGTCTGTGTTGGTAATTGCGCCCGTGATGGCCGCTGCATTCGTTCTTCACAGGCACGGCCACTTGCTGCTGTCGGGCTATATTGTTATTTTGCTTGCCGTGCCAATGGTGGTATGGTCGGTATTTATGGGCAGGAGCGCTACGGAACAACATTATCACCAGGCGAGTACCGGCCTGAAAATAATAATGGTGCTGGGCATTTGCTCATTGCTTATTTATCATCTTTAATTTTTATAGTGTGCCAGCTAAAATCATACTCGCCTCACAGTCGCCGCGCCGCAAGCAACTGATGGAAATGGCGGAACTGGAATTTGAAGTATTAGTTGCCGATGTTGACGAGACCAATCCGCCCGGCATGCCGGGGGAACAGGTGCCGGAATTTCTTGCGCGAAAAAAAGCTGATGCTGTGTCGCACCTGGTGAGCGATGCCATTGTAGTGGCTGCCGACACGGTGGTATTGCTGGATCATCATATACTAGGGAAGCCCACGGATGCAGCACATGCGAAGCAGATACTGCAGCAACTGTCGGGCCGGATGCATAAGGTAGTAACGGGCGTTTGTGTGCGAAAGGGTGCGAAGGAAGTTTGTTTTTCGACCACGACCGAGGTCTATTTCCGGAGCTTGTCGGAGCGCCAGATAGAACATTACATAAGTCATTACAAACCGTTTGATAAGGCGGGTGCTTATGCCATACAAGAATGGATAGGCGTGACCGGTATAGAAAAAATAAACGGGGACTACTATAATGTGATGGGCCTGCCCATAGGAGAGCTGATCCTTATACTTAACAGGGATTTCTTAAATGGCTGATCAATTCGCCTTCACGGTGACAGTTGCATTGACCATAGTAGGAATACCGGGGAACAATGCCCATGCGCCACCTGAACTGCCCGCTAAATATACCTCGGTATTGGCCGATGAGCGGTAGTAGCCGATGGGATAGATGTTTCGGTCGTTCGGCAGCGACACATTGTCAGTGGTTTGCAGCGGACTTCCATAATTTACGTAAACGGTATTAATGTATTGAGAGGGGTCGTCGTTGATGACCTGCAGGAAAAAGTATGCTGACCCTATGTCAAATGGCTGAGTGAATGTCTTGCCGCCGGAAGGGATAGTGTCGATGATAGCCCAGGCAATAGTTTGCCCTACCTGCGTGCCCGACGGGCTGATGCCTGAAGTTGTGGCCGTTATCTTCAGTGTGCTGCCGGGAGGGCCAGCAAACGCGATGCTGCTGCCGGGTTGCAGTGTGGCCGGAGCGCCATTGACCGAAAGATCTACGATTGTAAAGGTGTTGTTTTGAAAGGTGATGGACGATGACTGGCACTGACTACCGGAATAGCCGGGAGGGCAGGAGCAGGAACCCTTGGAGCAGGTGCCGCCGTTTTGACAAACTATGCCGCTGCAGGATGCCTTGCTGCAGGATGAATAAACCACCAGCGCAAAGAGGGATAGCGTAACAATGGACGTAAGAATAAGTATTCTGGCTTGTTTCATCTGTAATATTTTGTTGCTCAACGACAGGCAGGAAAAACATCTTCCCGTCATTTTCTCCGGGAAACAAACGTTTTTTGTCGAATAATATTTTCCCGATGGGGCAAAACAATTTATAGGGAGCCTCCGCTTTACAGATGGATTAGCATAGCCAATGGTTCGCACCGAAGAACCGGGTCGTTTTAGTGACGGACGCGCCCACGCGGGTGATTGTGCAGCCTGATCTGGTAGTCATTGCCGCGATCGCGGTGATAACGAGGCGGTTGATAAAGATTGTACCGGCGATGACGGCGGTAATAATGACGGTGGTAGTAGTGATGGGGGTGGTGATGGCGATAATAGTGGTGGTAATGATGCCGGTGATAAGCATGGTGGGCATAATGATGATGCCGGTGATGATAATGGTGTGCGAAGACAAAGGAATTCGCGAGGCACAAGAGGACTATCAGTAAGAATATCTTTTTCATAAACGGCGATTTAATTGTAATTGGCGATCGTGATATGACGTCAGCTTACAATTTTAAGATCGTACTAATATACAAAAAAATAAATAACGATAGATTTTTTGCCTTTATATAAAGCAGCGCTAAAAAGAGGAAATCGGGTGATGTTTCTTTTTATATATTTGATACAAACAACCACCTGATGAATAAACTGATACCCGTATTGATTTTCATTAATTCATATTCGCTATTTGCCAAAGAACCGGTAGATGCACTGACAATAAATTATGCGCCTCGGCAAAGTGCGTTTGCGGCGCCCCGCTATGGTGGTGGAGAAGGTGGCAACGTGCATTTTTACTATGATATTACACTGGGTTATGCGCAGATGAAGGGTAGCGGCCCGGCAAAATTTAAATACGGAGGTTTTGTATACTCGGGCGAGCTGGGTGCAAAATTCAAGATACGTGCCCGCAGGGACTATGCCGAGAACCTTTTGGGGGTGGGCCTGGGCGGCATACGCAGTAATGTATCGAAACTTGTTTTTGGTCTTGTTGTTGTTCCCATCACGTACACTCACATGGGTTTTGTGAACGGTGCCGGCAGCGGCGGGTTTTATGCACAGATCGGCATTCTACCTACCTACGTATATAGCGTGCAGAATAATGATGGAGTTAAGATCACCAGTCATTTCACTAATTTTTACGCGGAGCCCACGGTAAGCATGGGGATCCATATGCGCTTTACCTTGTGGCGGAATGGTTCGGAGGTGGGCAGGGGCCGGGTGTTCGTCGGCCCGTATTTCTCCTATGGTATCGGCAATCTGTCGAAGGATAATGGTGAAACGGTTACGCCGGGGTATAAGATTGGGTTCAGGTGGTCGTATTTGTATTAAATTGTATGGATATTGCCGAGGTCACATTTTTATTTTTTCACATTTTCACATTAATTCCCTATCTTTGCCGCTCTAAAAAAAGAAAACCGCAAATGGCGGGACATGAATTTATTTTAAAACTTTGATGCAAATGTCTCATTTTACAGCTGAAAAAAAAGCCAACATTTTTAAAACATTTGGTGGGAACGCAACGAACACCGGCTCCATCGAATCACAGATCGCAATGCTCACAGAGCGTATCAATCACATCTCGGCACACCTGAAGGATAATAAAAAAGACTTCTCAACGAACCGCGGATTAATGTCGATGGTAGGCCGCCGCAAGCGTTTATTAACTTATCTCAGCCACAACAACCTCGAATCATATCGCGGGCTGATAGAAAAGCTTGGGTTACGCAAATAAGCAGAAACCAGTCAGCTATTCCCAACTGTTCCGGTTGGGAATTGTTTTTTGTATTGGTATATAGTACTTAGTGCGGAGCAGATAATAGCGGGGGCTTGAAGCGGGAATTGCCGAGTTGCATTTACCTGCCTGCCAACTGTTAACTACTGTCTACTGCAATTTTTAACGATGACAAAAATTATGATGTTATGATCCCAAATCCCATATCCGTATCGCTGAGATCAGCCGACGGACGTGAAGTAAGCATAGAAACGGGCAAGATGGCCCGCCAGGCCGATGGCAGCGTAGTAGTGCGCCAGGGCAATTGTATGATACTGGCTACTGTAGTAGCTTCCAAAGAGCCCAAGCCGGGGCAATCTTTTTTTCCGCTGAGTGTTGACTACCAGGAAAAATTTGCATCGGCCGGCCGTATACCGGGTTCGTTCTTTAAACGCGAAGCCCGCCTTAATGATTCTGAAATACTCATATCGCGTCTTATAGACCGCGCATTGCGCCCTTTGTTTCCGGACGATTACCTGTGCGAAGTGCAGGTGCTTGTGTCACTGATATCCTCTGATGCGGAAATAATGCCCGACGGGCTGGCCTGCCTTGCGGCATCGGCTGCTCTTGCCGTATCAGATATTCCGATACAGGAAGTGATCTCTGAAGTGCGCGTGGCACGTATCAACGGTACGTATGTAGTAAACCCTACCCGCACGCAACTGAAGGATGCCGATATAAATATCATAGTGGCCTCTACCGACAAAAATATCATGATGGTGGAAGGCGAAGGAAAGGAATTTGAAGAAGCAGGCCTGATAAAGGCAATTGAAGTGGGCCACGATGCTATACGTGAGCAGATAAAACTGCAGCATGAACTGCGTGAAAAAGCCGGCGTGACCGCTAAGCGCGAATACACCAAGCCGTACCTGAACCCTGCACTGGAAGCCGATATTGCAGAGTTTGGCAGCAAGAGGATATATGAAGTGGCAAAGGGTGCGCTGGGCAAGCATGAGCGCAGCGCTGCCTTCAAGGCTATAAAGGCTGATTTCAAAGCGCAGTTCGGAGAGCTGGAGCTGAAGGATGAGGACCTGCCGCTGATCGACGTTTACTTCCATGACCTGGAGAAACAGGTGATACGTGATATGATGCTGAACGAAAAGGTGCGCCTGGATGGCCGTACGCTTGAAGTGGTGCGTCCGCTGACGATGGAAACAGACCTGTTGCCGTCGCCACATGGTTGTGCACTCTTTACACGTGGCGAGACACAGTCACTGACCACAGTTACACTGGGTACAGTTGATGATGAACTGCTGCTGGAAACTGCGCAGACATCGGACTACCTCAAATTCATACTGCATTATAATTTCCCGCCGTTCTCAACCGGCGAGGTGAAGATGATGCGCGGGCAGAGCCGCCGCGAAGTGGGCCACGGCAACCTGGCGATGCGATCGCTGAAGCAGATGATGCCTGTGGACTATCCGTATACTGTGCGCGTAGTATCCGATATCTTGGAAAGCAACGGTTCTTCATCTATGGCTACAGTGTGCGCAGGCTCACTGGCGCTGATGGATGCAGGTGTGCCAATACCTAAGCACGTGAGCGGTGTGGCCATGGGCCTTATAGCCAAGGATGGCAAGTTTGCAGTGCTTACCGACATACTTGGTGATGAAGATCACCTGGGTGATATGGACTTTAAAGTAACCGGTACGCGCGATGGTATCTGTGGTATACAGATGGACATTAAGTGCGACGGGCTAAGCATGGAGATAATGATGCAGGCGCTGGAGCAGGCAAAACGCGGCCGCTTGCACATACTGGACGGTATGTATGCATGCGCACCGGCCGCACGTGCTGATCTGAAGCCACATGCACCACGCATTGAACAAATGAGCATTGACCGCGAATTCATTGGCGCTGTAATAGGCCCGGGCGGTAAGATAATACAGGAAATGCAGCGTGAGACTGGCGCCAAGATCAATATTGAAGAAGTCGGTGAGCAGGGTATCATCAAGATATTCTCGGCCAACAAAGAAAGTATTGATAAGGCAACGGCATGGATCAGGAGCATTGTAGCGATACCGGAAATAGGAGCAACTTATGAAGGTACCGTGAAGAGCATTATGCCTTTCGGTGCGTTTGTTGAGTTCATGCCCGGCAAGCAGGGATTGCTGCATATATCTGAGGTAAGCTGGAAGCGCCTTGATAGCCTGGATGGTGTGCTGAAGGAAGGTGATAAAGTGAAGATACAGTTGGTGGGCACAGACCCCAAGACGGGTAAGCTGCGGCTGAGCCGCAAAGTACTGATGCCGAAACCCGAGGGCTATGTAGAGCCTGAAAAGCGCGAACGCCGCGAAGGTGGCGATGACCGCAGGGGAGGTGGCGACCGTGGCCGTGGCGGCGACCGTCGTGGAAACGATCGTGGACCGCGCGATGGTGGCAACCGCGACCGTCGTGATAACGACCGTCCGCAGCGCGATCACCAGGCAGAGCCTAAACAACAGGCAGCAGAACAGGCGGCACCCCAGATCGACTCGAACGATGAGGCAGATATGGCGCTTTAATTAACGGTTTGACAAATAATACAGCCCATTCGCGTAAAGCGGATGGGCTGTTTCGATTGTGGGCGTTGCAATTGTGCTATGCGCTAATGTGCATATGTGCAATGGCCGTTTGTAACTGTGATGTGGATAGCGGTTTTTCAATAAACCCCGAAATCAGGGGACTGCTGTCGGCCTTTCTTTTGTCTTCGCTG
>CAYNGS010000123.1:0-7599 GCA_964396625.1 uncultured Flavipsychrobacter sp. | reverse complement strand
TTCGGCTCGTCAGTTAGGCAGCCGGTCCCTGTAGTGGATGTAAATGCAAAGCACTATCGTAATTAGTGTGTAGGCAATAACGGACGGATATAACGGCGTTTTCTTTCGTTCTTTCGAAAGATTTTTAAGTGGGGTCATCAGCCATAAATTTAGCAGGAATACCGCAGGGGCGGTGATCAGGTAGTAAGGATAGTTAAACAATTTACGGATCATTCCAGTCGACATCCATCCCTGCAGCAACAAGCTGAGGCCATAAATGGAAATCAGATTCAGGGTTGTTATGTATGCTAACGCAAAAATAAAAGACAATGATTTCGCCTTTGTTATTCTCCATAAAATGATATAAACGTCGGCTATTAAACGCTTCATACTACCTGGCTGGCTATAAAAATACAAGATAGAGATTTCACCATGATTTCAAACAAATAAAATTTAATAAAATAACTGTTCTATGATAAGGTCGCGGAAGCATGCACACAAACAGGAAGAGATCATCGTCAACGAATTGAACATTCGCTCTGCCGATCGAAGTCGCAAAGATATTTCCACATGGCGCAGCGCGCTTATGAGCGCGGAGTCCGTGTACTACCCAAATCGTTCCCGGTTGTACGATCTGTACGAAGATGTGATTCTCGACGGCCACCTGTCAGGTGTTATTGCAAAACGTATCGACGCCGTGCTCAACAAGGAAATTTGTTTTGAGGCTGACGGAAAAAAGGTCCGCGAAATGGATAGCCTGCTCTGCTCCATCGCGTTCAGGGACATCATGCGCACTGTGATGGAAACGCAGCTATGGGGCGTTTCCGGCATCGAGTTTATTCCGGGCCCGGAGCTGGCATTCGAGCTTATTCCACGAAAGCATATCAATCCGGAGCTTGGGCTCATAGCGTGGGAACAAACCGGAACGGACGGAGTTTCTTATGCCGACCTTGAAAACGTATGGGTGATGGGCGATGCGAAAGATCTGGGCCTGTTGCTGAAATGTGCCCCGTACAGTTTGTACAAACGCGGCGGACTTTCAGACTGGGCGCAGTTCATTGAGCTGTTTGGTCAGCCCGTCCGCATCATCAAGTACGACTCCTACGACGAGCAAACAAAAATAGAACTGAAAAAAATACTCGACGAAAGCGGTAGCTCGCTCTCGCTGATGATACCTCGCCAGGCCGACTTCGAGATAAAAGATGGCAAGCAAACCAATTGCGACGGAAATCTACAATTGTCCTTCATAAAGGCGCTCAATGAGGAGATATCAATTACCGTACTTGGCAATACCGAAACCACCACCAGCAGCCTGAGTACGGGTTACGCCCAAAGCAAAGTGCACCTGGAGCAGCAATACGAGATCACCCGCAGTGATCTCATATACACGGCCGCCATGCTCAACAGTTCCAGGTTTCTTTCGGTGCTGCGCAGTTATGGCTACCCGGTTGGCAACGGATATTTTGTCTTTTCGAAAGACCTTGACGCCGACTACCTGAAGACCCGCGTGGCCATTGATAAAGAGGTGGCTCAGGTGGTCGCAATACCTCAAAGCTATTGGTACGACACCTACGGAATACCAAACAATGAGTGATCGCAAACTAGCGCGTCCTGACTCCCGACTAATCAACTATTCAACTCGTCAACCAGTCAACTAATGAATTCTCGCTTCGCAAATATTTTTCTCGCCATTCAGCAGCACATTCAATCGACGGTAGCTGCCATCAGTTATATCGACCAGGATCTCGGACAACTGAAAAATAACGTTCGTCCGCCGGTCTCGTGGCCCTGTGTGCTCGTCGATTTTGAAGACTTCGCTTTTGAGAACATGGGCGAAAATGTTCAGATCGCGAAGGGCACAATTGTACTCAGGCTTGGTTTTGCACCTTACAGCAATAGTTCGCAGGTTACCCCGGCTCCTTATCTGCAGCAGGCCATCGGTTATTACGATCTGGAGTGGTCATTACATCTGGCCATGCAGGGCTGGTCACCGGGCGATGATTTCGGCAGCCTGATTCGGACAAGCGCAACCACTCAAAAGCGCACAGACAACTATCGCATTCGCGAATTACGATACAGTATATCGTTTGAAGACTACAGCACCAAAAATCAATTGACGATGGCGCCCGCTGTAATAATAGTAAACGACCAAATAACGGTATAGTGTAAGGGATATCCGGAGTCCTGATGCTGAATGCAGTGCTGAAGCTAAATTTATGGTCCCCCTTCAGAGGTCAGGGGTACACTACCACTTCAAATGCGGCCAATGGCTCTGAAAGTAATACAAAGCCATCACCCGTTGCCTTATTGCCTGTAGTTGCTCGGTATTGCTTTGAATGATGTGAACAATAGTTCCGGGAGAAAGGGAAAATTCAGCCGTCAGCAATCCTACGATGTCTTCATAGCATTTGTTCTTAAAATGGCCATAGTAATAGTAACGTGCTAAAAGGCATTCATTTCGCTTCGTCAGCAGTTGGTTGTTACGGCCCTTCGTTACCGTTGGGTTCAGGCCGGGGCCCTTCACCATTTCGTTAAATATCCTTTGTCCTCGCATAAAAGATAGCATTTATGGCCCAAAGGTAAACTGCCTTTCAACGCAATTTTCGGTAAGATACCCACAAAAAATGGTGTCCGATAACGACGAAAAGCAGCACGGATGCTGCTTTTCGGGCAAAAAAACACAGTGGATATTTTGTTGCTGGTATCCGGAATTACTTGCTGGCGGCCAGTTTTTTTCCTGCAAAAGCCTGTTCCCAGCGCCATGCGGTATCCATCATGGCATCAAGGTCATACTTGGTCTCCCAGCCTAATAATTTACGGGCCTTGTTGTTATTGGCATATACTTCAACAACGTCGCCGGGCCGCCTCGGACCTATTTTGTAATTTAATTTTTCACCGGATACTTTTTCAAATGCTGCGATCAATTCTAAAACCGTCACGCCGTTACCTGTACCCAGGTTGAAGGCTTCGCAGTTCAGTTTGTTCCGGTCTTCAATGATGTATTGCAAGGCACGTGTATGCGCGTTGGCAATATCCATAACATGGATATAATCACGAACACACGAACCGTCGCGGGTGTTATAGTCACTTCCGAATACCGTCATACCATCACGCTTGCCAATGGCAGTTTTTGTAATGACCGGCACCACACTTTCAGACAGATCCTGGAACTCCCCGATCAGGGCTGACGGGTGCGCCCCTGCAGGGTTAAAATAGCGGAGTAGTATTGTGTTGAAGTGCTTGTTGATATTCGTAAAATCCCGGCACATAGCCTCGCCAACCTGCTTGGTACGGGCGTATGGCGACTCCGGCTCGGGGAACGGCGTCTCTTCTACAACCGGCAGTTCTGTGGTGTTCCCATATACCGCACACGACGAAGAAAAAACAAAATTATTAACGTCAAACTCCTCAGCGCATTGCAATATATTTATCAGGGAATTGAAATTATTTCTGAAGTAGCCTAGTGGATCTTTTACAGACTCCGGCACCGACTTGTAGGCGGCAAAGTGTATTACGCCAACGATATCGGCATTCTCAAGAAATATGGCTTCCGTATCGTCGAGATTGCACAGATCAACTTTATAATTTTTTACGTGTTTCCCGGTTATCTTCTCAATGCCATCAAGCATTTTTAACGACCCTTTCGAAAGGTCGTCAACAGAGATCACGTCAAACCCGTTTTGTATCAGGTCTACAATGGTGTGGCCACCTATGTAGCCGCACCCGCCGGTAACAAGTATCTTATTCATATACTGTAGATTGTATTGCAAATATATGGGCTGGCCCTATTCAGATAAATTTTTTTTATTCGGAATTTATAGGTATTAATATTATGTCAAAAACGCCCCTTTTATGTGTATCCGAATTTGCAGGTCCTGATTGACTTTTTGGCGTTATTTCACCTGTTGCATGGTCACCAGGCGCTTGTACATGCCGTCCTTATTCAGCAACCCCGAGTGGGTGCCCCGCTCCACGATCCGGCCACCGTCCATCACTATGATCTCATCGGCATGCTGCACGGTAGACAGGCGGTGAGCAATGACGATACAGGTGCGGTTCTCCATCAGTTTGTTGATGGCATCCTGCACCACGCGCTCGCTTTCTGTGTCGAGGGAGGAAGTAGCTTCGTCAAGAATAAGGATAGGTGGGTTTTTTAAGACAGCACGGGCTATGGTAACGCGCTGGCGCTCCCCGCCGCTGAGCCTTGCTCCCCTGTCGCCGGCAATGGTCTGATAACCTTCGCTTTTTTGTTTAATAAAATTTTCGGCGTTCGCTATTCTTGCTGCCTCTTCTACCCGCTCCTGCGTGGCGCCGCCGGTGCCAAGTGTAATGTTGTTGTAGATAGTGTCGTTGAATAAGATCGGGTCCTGGCTCACTACGCCCATCAGGCGGCGCAGGTCGTCGAGCTTACAGTCTTTTACATTAATACCATCTATGAATATCTCACCGCCCGTTACATCGTGAAATCTGGGTATAAGGTCCACCAGGGTCGATTTGCCCGCTCCCGAAGCGCCGACCAATGCGATCATTTTTCCCTTCTCTATTTCGAGGTCGATACCCTGAAGTATTTTTTTCTCTCCATAAGAGAAGCTTACATTTTTGAAAAGAATGCTTTTTGAAAAAGACGGGAGCGGCCTGGCGTTTGGCACTTCTGTTATGGTGTTTTCTACAGTCAGCAGATGCTCTATTCTGTCCAACGCAGAAGATCCTTTTTGTACATTGTAAAAGGCCGATGAAATACTTTTGAAGGGGTTAATGATCTGGGTAAAAAGGCCAATGTAGCCTACAAATGTGGCACCATCAAAACCATTGCCCGCAAAAACCATTTTGCCGCCGATCCACAGTATGCAGCTTACTACGATCACACCCATGGTCTCGGATAGCGGCGAGGCAAGCTCGCGCCGTGCAGCAATGCGGTTGCGTGTGCGGAAAAGAATATTGTTGAGCTTCATAAAGCGCAGATGCTGGTGCTGCTCTGCATTAAACGCCTTGAGCACCCGCATACCCACAAGCGTTTCGTCTATTACGCCCAGCATGCCGCCCAACTGCTCCTGGGCAATATTTGACGACTTCCTCAGTGATTTGCTGATCCGCCCGATGATGAGCCCGGATACGGGCAGGAACACAAGCAGCACCAGGGTTAGCTTGTAGCTGATGATGACCATTGTGCCGAGGTAGAATAGAATGGTCAGCGGCTCACGGATAAACACCTCGAGCACGCCCATGATGGAAAGTTCGACCTCGTTAATGTCATTTGTCATGCGGGAAATAAGGTCTCCTTTGCGTTCCTCGGTAAAGAAACCGATCGGCAGGGACAACGTTTTGGTAAACAACTCGTCTCTCAGCCGGCGCAGCACAGCATTGCGAAGCGGGTTGAGGATATACAAGGCAAGATACAGGAAAAGGTTTTTCAGTATCGTGAACAGCACCACGGTAACACATATGTAGGCCAGCGCTGTAAGCTTATCCTGCTGCAATACAATTGCTTTAAAGTTGTCAATGGACTGCTGGATGAAATTGTGAGATACCGGTTTAACAGCCGTTGCAGCAACACCACCCGTATTGAACAAGACCTGTAACACAGGTATTAGCATGGTAAATGACAGCAACCCGAATAAAATACTCAACAGGTTGAAAAGAAAATAAAGGCCGATCTTTCCTTTATACTCAGCAAGGTATTTTAAGAGCCTCGATATTTTTTTCATGGTGTTCTATTCAATCGTGTAAGACACGGTGCCGTCCTTCTCATCTTTCAGTAAAACGCCTGCTTCCGCCAGTTTATTCCTGATCTGGTCCGATGTCGCAAAATCCTTTCTCTTCTTCGCATCCTTCCTTATTTCCACAAGCAGTGACAATACATCGTCCAGTTTACTGCTCTGGCGGGCCTGTATCGGCTGCATGCCCAGTATATCTTCGAGGAAAACCTTGAAAGTATTTTTCAGTAACGCAAGAGTATCTGCCGAAATTGCATCGGCCGCCACCTGCCCGCCTTTGATGCCATTGATGACCGGGGCCAGCTCAAAAAGATTAGCGACGACCTTGGCGGTATTAAAATCATCTGACATAAACTCTTCGCACTCACTGCACCATGTGGTTACTTTTAGGTCCAGTTCCTTATCCGTAGCTTCACTATTGCCTGCATGGTGCAGTTTCCGCAAAATTTCGTAAGCCTCCCACAGCCTGCGGAAGGCGCGCTCGGAGCCTTGCAGGGCCTCATTCGAAAAATCGAGGGTGCTGCGGTAATGTGTCTGCAGTATATAAAACCGGACTACCATAGGGTGATACGCCTGCGCCAGTATAGGGTGTGCCCCGCTGAACAGTTCAGACAGTTTGATCACATTATTGTAGCTCTTGCCCATCTTCTTGCCGTTGATGGTGATCATATTGTTATGCATCCAGTAGCGCACAGGCGGGTGCCCATGAGCTATTGTGCTTTGTGCGATCTCGCTCTCGTGATGCGGGAACTGGAGGTCCATCCCCCCGCCGTGAATATCAAATGTTTCGCCCAGGTACTTGCTGCTCATTGCAGAGCATTCTATATGCCATCCGGGAAAACCTTCTCCCCACGGGCTTATCCAGCGTTGTATATGCTCTGGTGGTGCACTCTTCCATAGTGCGAAATCAACTTTATTTCGTTTTTCATCCTGTCCGTCAAGCTCGCGCGTTGTCTCCAACTGGTCTTCAAGTATTCTGCCGGAAAGTTTGCCATAGGGATAGCGCTCGGCATATTTCTTTACATCGAAATACACCGATCCGTTCACCACATAGGCATATCCTTTATCCAGTATGGTCTCTATCATACTTATCTGCTCTATGATATGGCCCGTAGCCGTGGGTTCTATCGCGGGTTCATCGCAATTGAACAGCCGCATGCCCTGGTGAAAAAGCGAAGTGTATTTGTGTACCAGCTCCATGGGTTCCAGCATCTCCAGCTTTGCTTTTTCAGCCACTTTATCGGTAGCCTCGCGGCCTTCTTCTTCAAAGTGGCCGGCATCAGTGATATTACGAACATAGCGGACCTTATACCCCAGGTGTTTCAGGTAGCGTTGCACCACATCAAAAGTGATATAGGGCCGGGCATGACCTAAGTGAGATTCGCCCGATACGGTGGGGCCACACACATACAGTCCGGCATAGCCGGGCGTAATGGATTCAAACTTTTCTTTCTGGCGGGTATATGAATTATAAAAATGAAGCTCCGGCATAGTTGTATAAATAGTGTTTCAAGCTGTTTGTTGAAAACCCCTTAAAACGGATGTAAAAATAATTAAAAAGAAATGGGATTAAGTTAAAGGCAGCAACAACAACCATAACGCCGAACAGAGCATTCAGCATATGGGGGGATATTTTTTATCTTGTTATTGTTTAGTGACATCAGCGCCTCTTTCGGGCAAACTTAAAGAATATTTGAATTACACACTCAATTTTTCACAATTTATTGGGAAAAGCGGCATTATATCGCTTATTCCTTTCCTGCCCTCATCAGTATCTCTTTTTCTTCGGAGGATAGCGCGTTGTAGCCCTTTTGGTTTATTTTATCGAGGATGTCGTCTATTCGTTTTTGCGAAATGCCGTTTTGGGGTTCGTATATCCTTTTCAGTATGTCGTGGCGCTGTTTGT
>CAYNGS010000122.1:819-7611 GCA_964396625.1 uncultured Flavipsychrobacter sp. | reverse complement strand
TCATGTCCGGCAGGCCATTCCACAACCAACTTTCTGCGATGGCGGCAAAAAAAGTAAGGCCAAAATACTTTTCTGTATTACTCAGACCTTTGAACAGGTTAAAGCACGCAAACAGCAACCTGTAGCTGATGAGAAAAAATATGACCGACAGAATTCGTGCCGTAACAATATAGTCCGATTGGAATATTTTCGAAAAGAGATAAACCAGCAGCGTGTACACTACCGATGTGCCTTGCGTCAATGCATTGTACAGGCCATATTGCGCCAGGTATTGCACTTCACCTTTGTAGTATATCTCATCTCCGAATGCTGCCGATGACAACGGAAACCGGTAAACGCTCACACATACAGCAGTCAGCGCAACGAGCCACGATATCCAGGCTACGTACTTCTCGCTCTGCTTAAATGGGTTGGAGTTTGTATTCATTTGGCTGGTTTCAACGTATCCAAAACCTTTATCACCCTTGTCGGGTCGAGCTCATAGAACATGGGAAGCCGAAGCAGTGAATTTGAATACCTGTCTGTCTCCGGCAATACACGTCCATCGTGCCTTGATGTATAATAAGGGCTGCTGTGCAAACTCAGATAGTGAAACACCGCGTTAATATCATTTACTTTCAACAATTCGATTATTTCGTTTCGGAGCGCCAGATCTTTGCAAACAATGTAAAACATGTGGGCATTGTTCTCTGCATAGCCGGGAATGACGGGCAATGTAAACAACCCTGAGCCGGTCACGGGCTTAAGCGCCTCATAATACAGGTTCCATATCTGCTTACGTTTTTGCTGAATATCGTCCAGGTTCTCCAGTTGAGCAAACAGGAAAGCGGCGATGATATCAGATGGCAAAAAAGAACTGCCTATATCCACCCATCCATACTTATCTACCTCGCCCCTGAAGAACTTGCTCCGGTTGGTTCCCTTCTCCCTTATTATTTCTGCCCGCTCTATAAATTTTTCGTCGTTGATAACGATCATGCCTCCTTCCCCGGCCATGATATTTTTTGTTTCATGAAAGGAAAACGCAGCCATGTGGCCGATGGACCCAAGCGGCCGTCTTACCCCGTCCTTGCCGGTATAGTAGCTGTCTATAGCCTGCGCAGCATCTTCTATCACATACAGATCGTGCTTAGCAGCCAGCGCCATTATCTTGTCCATGTCACAGGCCACCCCGGCATAATGCACAGGAACAATGGCCTTGGTTCGTTCCGTTACCAGGCTTTCTATAAGATCCTCGTCTATACCGGGATGGTCCTTACGGCTATCGCAAAACACAATTTTCGCTCCACGCAGCACAAAAGCATTTGACGTAGAGACAAAAGTATAGGACGGCATGATCACCTCATCTCCAGGCTTTATGTCTATCAGCAATGCGGCCATTTCCAGCGCGTCCGTGCACGATGTGGTCAGCAGACACTTCCTGAATCCGTAACGGCTTTCAAGAAACTGATGACAACGTTTAGTAAAGGTACCGTCGCCCGATATCTTGCCCGACAGAACGGCCTGGTATATGTAGTGCCCTTCCTTGCCTGTTAAATAGGGCACATTAAAGCCTATGTGTTTTCCCATCTTCCTATATTAGTTGTGCTATACCGAATCCAGTCTTACCATAGTCATTCCCGTTATACAGCATATAGAGCGCACCGTTTATGCCAAAGACATTCGGGTACTCGACCGATGTGGAATCCCACCCTTCTGCTGAAACATCAATACCAACCTCATCGTCCTTACGCACCCATTTACGCCCGTCTTCAGACACGGCCATACCTATCCGGTACTTTTCACTTCTCTCGCTGGCCCTGTAAGAATACCACATTTTATAGCCATCAGCAAATCTCACAACGCAGGGCTTGGAAAGCGCATACTCACCCTTATGAACGAAAGGTATATGCACTTCATTCGTTCTTTTCCAGTTGAGCCCGTCTGCACTCTCGGCATACTTGATCACGTGCGCCATTTCATTCTGTTCCTTCCCCCACGAGAGATTAGAGCCATACCACATCTTGTAAATCCCCTCGTCAAAGATCACGCAAGGGTAAGACACTGTAAAAGGGTCTTCATCGCTCCTGTCAAGTATGGGCACTTTCCGGTATCTTTCAAACGGTCCGTCGATGTTATCACTTATGGCCAGCCCGATGGTATTGAGCCAGGGAACATTGATCCGCAGGTTCCAGCCCAGGTAGTACAGGTAAAATTTTTCACCTACGGGCAATATCCAGCTTACAGACACACCATCATCATCGAAAAAGCCCGGTGCGCCGGGACTTGCCAGCGGCCGGTCTGCTATCTTCAGTATCTTAAAATCATTGTTGAAATCCACATCCACAAACCCTATGGACGACCTGTTGTTTTTGTCCCTGCACGAAAACAATATTCGTACTATATTTTTTTCCTTGTCCAGGATGTAGGGCACCGGGTTGGCCGCATGGGTCATCATCCAGTCGAAGTTGCCATCAGGACAAAATAAATGCTTTAGCTTTTTCCAGTCCATGGCACACTAATACGATTTTTGGTTCTTCTTTAGCCTGCGGTTCCTGAAATCTTCAACGCTGACAGACGACTGGGCGTCATAACCAAGCAGCATGTTTAAGAAAGGATCATCGGCATATCTTCCCTTCAGCAGCTCCGGCAGGTTTATCTGCTGGCGCACAATTGAGCGGGCATACAAATGATTCACACCACGACGGATGCGGTCTTTCGACCGGTTGAAGCCGGCCTTATGAAAAAGCATACTGTCGAACAAAAGAACGCTGCCCGCCTTTGCCGTTACCTGCACACTGTGCTTTTCCATATATCGCACAGACGGTGCATGATCTATTTTGTGAGAGTACGGCAGTAAAATAGTTCCGCCGGTTTCCGGGCTGAATTCATCGAGACAATAAAATGTATTGCACCCTATCGGTTCAGATGTTACCCAGTTCTGGTATGGCAGATCCCTGTGCCACGAGCTTTGATGATGCTCTTCATTCGGCATATTGATGATGCCGTTTTGCAGGTGCAGCAGAAAATAATTCCCCAGTATGTTTTTCACATACTCCATCATCACCTCATTCCGCGCCAGCTCCAAATATGCATCAGAGTAGCACAGCAGTGCCCTCGCCATATATTCCTCATTGATCTTCTTGATATTTTCCTTGCCAAATGTGTTTTCCTGCTCCGCATATACCCGCTGCAGTTCATTCCTCAGCAGTTCCAGCGTCTCGTCAGGAATAACATTTTCGACCACTGTGTACCCAAGGTGCCGGAATTCCTCCAGGTGGTAGTCCACTTCGCTGCCTATATCCACGCTTTTGTTTATTCCGTAAGACTTTAGCATAACAATGATTTTAGTTTATTCCTTGTTTAAGAACTGGTCGACAATATACTTAGGCCTGTTTTTTGTCTGCTCAAAGGTCTTGCCGATGTATATACCGGATATGCCAATACTGGTCAGAAGTACGCCTGTGGAAAACAAAATGACCACAATGAGACTGGCCCAGCCCGATTTAAAACCAATGGTAAAATACAAAAGAATGATGAGTATGATGGATACAAAGGCAAGAATGGACAACAGTATGCCGATGGCCACATTTATCCGCAGCAGCTTGTCCGACTGTGATGTAATTCCATTTATGGCGTGGAGAATAAGTTTTGAAAAACTATAGCTGCTCTTGCCCTCGTACCTTTTCTTATGCTCGATCTCAACATAAGTGTAGCTGAACCCGATCCACCGCAGCACCATGAGGTAGTGCCGCTGATAGTCATTAAAACTGCAAAAAGCATCGGCGGCCTTCCGGCTAAGCATGCTGTAGGTACCAACGTTGTTGTGCGATTTCCAGTCCTTGTTGTCAACAAGATAATTGAACAACCGGTTAAACGCATTGGCCATCATGTTTTTCCAGGTGTTGTGTTTCCTGCTTTTCTTGTATGTGAAAACGATGTCGTGCCCCTCCTTCGTCTTCTGGTAAAGCTGGTGGATATATACTGGGTCATCCTGCAGGTCGCAGTCCATTACTACCACATATTCACCGGCAGCATGCTCTATTCCGGCCGTTATCGCAAAGTGCTGTCCGAAATTTCTGCTGAGCTTTATTCCCTTTACTTTCGGGTTTCTGACACAATTCTCCCTGATCTTCTCCCACGAATAATCGGGGCTTCCGTCCTCAACCAAAACGATCTCGAAATTGTCCGTTATTTTGGTCACTTCCTCCGTGATCCGTTCTACAAGTTTATCCACGATGTTCTCCGCCCTGTACACAGGGCTAACAACAGAGATAAATGGACGAGGTGCTGTCATGAAATTTCTATTTCATCGCTTCTTTTGTCAAATAACACACTTCTTGCAGGCAGGTAAACTCCTTTCTCAATGGTATCCTTCATAATGATGGCACCTGCTGCCACAAGCGTATCATTTTCTATAGTTATGGCATCGCGTATCGTGGCGTTGACGCCGAGGAAACAATAATTTTTTATCTTCACAAAACCCGACACTACCACCTGCGACGTAATGAAATTATGGTCGCCGATCGAGCCATCATGGCCTATGTGGTTCCCGCTCCACAGCACATTGTTACTGCCTATCTTCACAAATGGCTGTATCGTATTGTCCTCAAGTATCAGGTTGTTATCGCCTATGGGTTCGCGCGACAGGAACGAACAGCGCGGACTTATATAATTGGGCAGGTTATACCCCAGCCCTTTCATTTCATTATACAGCTTCTCCCTTACTTTATTCATCTTATTATACCCCACAGCCACAAAAGCATCACACTTCGACGGCGGGTATATTTCTGCCAGTTCTTCTATCGCATACACCGGCAGGTTGTCATATTCCGCATTTTTAATGAACCCTTTGTTCAGCGCATAGCCAACAACCGTGTACTCGGTGTCTTCATCGAAATAAAAACGCGCCAATCTGGAATTGGGCGAGTTACCGACAATAATTATACTCTTATTCTTTAGTTGAAGCATTTCATATAATTAACGGCGCCGGGCCCTTCGTTAAATATCAAATCAAGTACGGTCACCCCATGTTCAAACGGAGGATAGAGCTGTGTGTATTCCGGGTAGCCCGAGTAGTCCATCCAGCTTAGTTTTATGCCGGCGTCGCTGAACAGGCTATCCACAATATAATCTTTGGCGGCCGGGCCCGAAATGTATTCTGTGCCGCCGGCCTGCTGCACGAGGCTCACTAAACGTTCGGTTTTGCCATCAATGATCTGGTAGTCAGATGACCACGATATCCTGGTTTTAATACCCAGTATTTCATTCACGATCATTATCAATTGGTAATTCACAATACTGAGGTGCGTTTCTTTCGTATTGAGATAAAAAGCCTCGAATACCTGCTGGTAGTCGCGAAAGTACTTAGCCTTGCTATAAAACTGCCTTATGGTCGCCCAGTGATCGCTTGCCCACTGATGATCAGAAATGACGGTTTCATTTATTTTCTGAAAATACTTCCCTTTTACTTCTACCGGTATGGTCAGCCAGGACAGGCCATTGGGCGTTTTTATCTTATTGCGGTTGCGCCAGTCTCTGCGCGTGTACTGCATATCGTCATATAAAATAAACTCATCTACACCGCCTATCATGTCAAAATACCCCTTCCACGGAATGTAATTAGACTGAAGTATTGAGATTTTTTTCATGTGACACTGGAATGGCAAAAAACGCTTGCCTTCTATACAAAACTAAAGATAAAATGTTAGACTTAATTGTATTAGGAAGCAAATTATTATTCATAACATGGTAGCCACAACATAGTCCCCAGTGAATTTGAATGCGGGTACGTTGTCGTTTGCAGAGGATGCATCTACATGATATTCGTCACCGGTTTCCTTCCATGATATTTTCATCACAGGTTGCAGATCGGGCGTAGTAAGCCTCAGGAATTTCACGTTCGATGAACTGCGAAGCATCAGTGTTTTGTCGGTCACATTTTCCAGCAGTTCCTTCACTATGTCCATCATACATACTCCGGGCACGACAGGCTGCCCTGGAAAATGCCCTTTGAAAATAGCATGATCTTCATTGAAAACTAACCGGCAGCTAAGATCATTTGTGCCTCGTTGCATATCGCGGCAGCTATAAAAATCGTTTATCAGCACACTAAAAAGTTGAAATAAGTAAAGCTAAATCAGCAATGGCGATTTTGAATCGTAATAATAGTAAAATCTCCCGGCGTTTCAAAGTATTTTCAAAGCTACGGAAACCCCGCAAATTTCTGACAAGCAAGTTTGCAAGCAGATACAGTCAGCCCACCAACGTCAATGAAATTATCTTTTTTTTGGGAAATATTTACCGGATCAGAACTACGCTACCTGCACCTTAAACCGCTCCTTGAAAGCGCCGATAAGGTCTGTGCTGATAACCTTGCAGGCCACATCTATCATATTTCTGAAGGCCAGCGCATGAGCAATGCCATGACTGATGATCACCGGGCTGTTGATGCCAAGTATAGGTGTACCACCGTAGATCTCAAAATTGAAATTATCGAGGAAAGGATCGTTGAAACCTTTCTGCATTTTAAAAATGTCGTAAACAGATTCTGCCATCTTCAGCGCCACATTCCCCACAAATCCCTCGCAGACGATCACCTCGGCCTTTTCAAAGAACAGGTCGCGGCCCTCTACATTGCCTACGAAATTAATTCCGCTGGCTTCTTTCAGCAACGGATACGTGGCCTGGCACAGCAGGTTTCCTTTGCCTTCCTCCTCGCCGATATTGAGCAATGCAACCCTCGGATTTTCGATGCCAAGTGTATGCGACGCATAAAGCGAACCAAGCTGTGCAAACTGCACCAGGTGTTCC
>CAYNGS010000122.1:0-809 GCA_964396625.1 uncultured Flavipsychrobacter sp. | reverse complement strand
GCTTGCAATCCGCGTTGATACCTGAGTCCAGCAAAAAATTGAATTTGCCGTCCAGCCTCGGCATAGGTGTAGCTATCGTGGGCCTCAGTATTCCTTCAACTGCCTTTACGGTATACAGCGCGCCAACCATCATAGCGCCGGTGTTACCTGCGCTGATAAATGCATCGGCCTTGCCTTTCTGCAGCATACCAAAACCGATAGCAATGCTCGAGTTGGGCTTTTCCTTAAGCGCCTTGGTAGGATGCTCGTGCATGCCAATGACTTCAGGCGCCTCGATGAAAGTGAACCTGTGATGGTGATTATCTAATAATGAAAGGTAAGGTGCTGCTGCACTTGCATCGCCTATGAGCAACAGATGCACCGAAGAGTCCGGCACCTGTTCAAAGAAGGAATGCACACCCTTTATGGCTTCGGCGGGCGCGTAATCGCCACCCATAATGTCAAGCCCTATTTTCATTAACTGAAAATAATAAGTTTATTGATTATTTTTCACCCTCTGTAGTTGGAGCTTTGTCAACCACCACCTTACCACGGTAGTAGAGTTTGCCCTCTACCCAATGAGCGCGATGGCGCAGGTGGCTTTCGCCGGTCACTGTGTCAACGCTCCATGTTTCCGCTTCAGCCTTGTAGTGCGTACGACGCTTTGCGCCTCTTTGTTGTGAGTGTCGTCTTTTAGGATTAGGCATCTTACTTTATATTTGATTGTTAATTTATGATTTATTCTGCTTTTTACCAACTACTCAAATCTATTCACTATCTACTAATTACTATCTACTATCACTCTACTTACTTTTCGGCTTTGCCTTTTT